>NZ_JACGAX010000005.1:0-111932 GCF_020138145.1 Campylobacter sp. RM9334 | reverse complement strand
CGTGAGCCCAACGCCGTAACGAACCCCGCCTTGTCTTATTTATACAAATTTGCGAGATTTTAAAAATTCGCCCCTTAAATGCCTATGTAATAGGCATTTTAACCTTATTAAGTTTCACTTAAGAAAAGCAATAAACCAACATAAAAAAACAACATTTTCAAAGTAAAATAAAACTAAACTATTTTAAGAATTTTTTAAGTTCAAAGATGTTAAAATTCTAAACATTTATATAAAAAAGAAGTCTGATAAAGATTTATATATTAAATAAGTATTCTAATTATGCTAAAATGGTTGCGAAAGAGGGATTTGAACCCCCGACCTTCGGGTTATGAGCCCGACGAGCTAACCACTGCTCTATTTCGCGACAAAAAAAGTGGATGGGGTAAAGGGATTCGAACCCCTGAATGACAGGACCAAAACCTGTTGCCTTACCGCTTGGCGATACCCCAATGCAAATTAAAAGCGTGATTATATATCAAAAAAATATATTTGTCAAGTAAAATTTTTAAAAAAATAATTTTTACTTATTTTTTTTGTATTGCTAAACATTTATATATTATTTTTACATACACTTAATTAAAATAATTATTAAAAGGAAAAATATGTCTTTTGTTAGTATAGAAGAAGGTATAAAAGAATTAAAAAAAGGAAATATGTTGATAATGCTAGATGCTGAAGATAGGGAGAATGAAGGTGATTTGATTTTTCCAGCAGAATTTAGCACACCAGAAAAGGTGAATTTCACATTAACACATGCTAGGGGCGTTGTTTGTGTAGCACTAGATAAAAAAATTGCAGAGCATTTTGAATTACCTCTAATGGTTCCTAAAAATACTTCTAATCATGAAACGGCATTTACTATTACGGTGGATATTAAAACGGCAAGTACAGGTGTTAGTTCTAGCGAAAGAGATGCTACTATAAAATTATTTGCAAATAAAAATGCAGTTGCAAGTGATTTTGTAAGACCTGGTCATATTAATCCGTTAATAGCAAAAGATGGCGGTGTATTAGTTAGAACAGGGCATACGGAAGGAACGGTTGATATGTGTAAATTAGCTGGTCTTACTCCTGCTTGTGTAATTTGTGAAATTATGAATCCTGATGGAACAATGGCTAGGCGTGATGATTTAATAGAATTTGGCAAAAAGCACAATATAAAATTAGTAACTATTGAAGACTTAATCAAGTATAGATTACAAAATGAAAGCTTAGTATCAAAAATTAGTGAAGAAAAAACTAAATTACTATGTAAAGATGTTAAAAAGATTGTATATAAAGATTTTTTAGGAGATATTCACACTATTTTTGCTTTTGCAGGTAAAAATGAAAAAAGTCTGATTAAGTTTTATAAGAGCTCTAAAGATATTAATATTTTAAATGCTACTAAATTAGAAGAAACTTTAAAATCAATAGATGATTTAAGTAAAGAAGGTGGTATGTTAGTATTTATGGAAGGCTTAAAAAGTGATGATAAAAATTATGGCATAGGAGCACAGATTTTAAAAGATTTAGGTATTAATAAGTTTAAATTTTTAGGCAATCAAGAACAATTTGCAGCTTTAAGTGGCTTTGGCTTAATTATTGAATAATTAAAATATTTAGAATTTGAAATTAAATAATTGATTTCAAATTCTATTTTAAAACTTACTTATTTAAACCCAAAACCTTGCAGTATTCACAATACACACAACTAACAGAACGCTTAGCACATACTAAAGGAATATTTCTTTTTTTAGCTTGACTTTTTATTTTTTTCATAGTGTTATGATTTAAAAAACTTGTAAGCATAACAACACAGCCAGTATCTTGTGGAATGCTTTGACGATTTACTCTATTTTCATTTCTAGCATCCCAATGAGTGATTGTTTTTGCACCTAAGTCATGTAAAACTGCTTTAATAGGGGTAATCTCATCTGCACCAATAACCAAAACTGACATAAAACTCTCCTTAAAAATAATTTTGAGTATGATACTCAATTAACCTTTAAAGAAACTGATAATTATTATAAATTTCTAATAATTATATTAACTTACATTTTTATACAATGGTTTTAGGCTTTCATATGCGATATTTATTTCTTCAAATTTTTCTTTTAAAACTCTTTTTACTTCTTCACTTTTTTCCGAGTGAAAATCAGGATGATAAACTTTACTTAACTTAAGATATTTATTCCTTACAACATCAAAACTAGCTCCTACTTCCACTCCTAATGTTTTAAAATGTTCTTCTAAAAGCATACAAACATTTAAAAACCTATTATCTTTTTTCAGCTCATTTTTAATTTCTTTTTTAAATTGCAAATAAGCCAATTCGCTTAGACTAAAGCTTACGCAGTAATTTAAATGCTCGTTACAAGCACATAGTTTATCTAATAAACTTAAGGTATTTTCATCTTTATAAGTGATGATAAATTTAGTTTTTAATATTTTTATATCGTGCTCTTTAAAATAATTAGAAAGATAAATTATTAAATTTTTTTCAAGATTTGAGAAATTTAAAATTATATCTTTTCTCATAAAATCAAGCTTACAATTTATCATTGCTTTTAGGCTGTTTACGCTTACTAGATTTAGTTTAAATTTTTTATAATATGCGGTATTTATATTTTGAAGTTGTTCGTTATTGTATTTTTTATTCAATATTGATAGTAATTTTAAAAAATATCTTCTTTGTGGAATTTCATTTTCAACATAAAATGATATTAATTTGCTTTTCTTTCCGATATTTTGTGAAAAATTTTTATTAATTATTTCTTTCATTTCTTTAAAAAATGAAAAATCTTGAGTATTTATACTAATTGATTCTAAATTCTGTACAACTTGCATTTATAACCTTTATAAAGTTTTTTATAAATAAGCAATTTGTATTCCAAATATAATTGTAGTGATTTTCAAAAGAACTTTTGCAAAAGGAAATAATATTAATTTTCCTTTTGCAATGTAGAATTTAAATAGCGATTAATACATATACTATTGCTGCAATAATTGTTGGTATTGCATTTCTTTTAGCTAGTTCAATTGGATTAACCTTCGCATAAGTAGCACATATAATAGCAGCTCCTGCAATAGGGCTCATACTTCTTCCAAGTCCAGCTACAGCAGTTACAACAGAGCCAAGGTGCATAGGGTCTAGTCCGATATCTGCTGCTTTTATCGTTACAGCTTGATTAAATGCTATTCCGGCAGCATCTCCGCTACCTGTTATTAAGGCTAGGGCAAAAGTTCCAACAGAACCTATGAAAGTTGCAATATTTGGATTTGATTTCATAAAATCAATTAATTGTTGAACAAATCCCATAGCTTCAAGCCCTGCAACAAATATCCCCGCACAAATAATGATTCCATATACATGTGAAAATCCTTCACCCATACCAGCACAAAATTTCTTCATAACTTCACCAGCTTTTACATCTTTAAAGCAAGTAATAAATGCTAATAATGAGCCAATAATCATTGCATGACCAATGCCAACTTTTGGAACTTTAAGTGCAAAAGTAGCTTCATACCATTCTTTAAAATGCGAATTGCTAAGAACTAAAAGTATAGCAACAGGAACAATTGGAACAATAGCTTTTATAGGATTGATTTTGAAATCTTTATCATCATTGCTTTCATCTTCAAGAACATAACCTTTATATTCTTTTAAAAGTAAGCCAACAATCATTAATCCAAAAGCACAAATTACAGCACTTACTCCAAAATAAAACGCTTCATAATGAATTACTTCCATTACATTTACTTTACTAACTTCAGCGACTATATTTGTCTGATGATAACCAGGGTTTAAGTTTGCGCTTCCATAAGTTCCTAATAAAACGGTTGAAGCAGCAAGTGCAGGATGAACTCCCATTCTCATAAGTAGCGGGATAATAACCGCACCAACAGCAGCAGAGCAACCAGCAGCAGAAGTTACTGAAATATTAATAAATGCAGTGATTAATACAGCTCCAGGAACTAGAAAAATACCTGCATATTTTAATACTTTTGACAAAGCATGAACTAAATGCTTATCGCAAGTTGTAAGTTTTAAAACATAAGCAAAACCCATGGCAGCAACTATTGGTTCAATAATGTTTGCCTTTTTTATCGCTTTAGTAAAAGCTTCTAGTGCGTCCATTGGAGCACCTGCAATAATACATAAAACAACACCACTTGTAAAAAGAACCATTCTTGATTCGTGGCGTTTAATTAAAAGTGTAATAGTAACAATTACTACTATTAACGCTAGTGCAATTTTAAGAATTGCAAAACTTTCCATATTTTCTCCTTAGATTAAGTAATAAAAATTAAAATTAATTTTCATTTATTCTAACTGAAAGTTGTTAATTTGATATAAATTATAAAAATGATAAAGCAATAATTAAAATATATTTAATATGAATATTAAATACTATTAAAATAATTATTGCAATTGCTCTTCTATAATTTTTTTATATTTTAATAATTCTGTTGTTATTAAATCCTTTTTTTCATCATTTATATGAAATTTCAAGATAGTAACACTAATTGCGGCAAATATTTGTTGGTTTTTATAAATAGGCACAGCAAAACAAGAAAAATCATCATCATATTCCCCGTATTCATAAGAATAACCTAGATTTTTACAATACTGAATATTGTCGTATAAATCATTTATATTATTGATTGTTCTTGCAGTATTTTGCTCTAGAATTTGTTTTTTGAAAATACTTTTTAATTCATTTAAATTCTTATCAAATAACAATGCTTTACCAAGAGCAGTTGCGTTAGCATTGGCTACATCTCCAGCTTTTGTCTTTAGAATAATTTTTTCATTACCTTCACTTTTATGTAAATAAATTACTTTTTTACCATTTAAAATCCCTAATTGCACGGCTAATCTTATTTTTTTAGCTAGCTCATCCATATAATAAATTATAATTTTTGTAGATTTCCTTTGTTCTAGTTCTGGATTTAGACAAAAAGATAATTTGTAATTTTTATTATCAAAACTTAAATAATCTAATTCACAAAGTGTTTTTAAAATAGGATGAAGAGTTCCCATACTGATTTTACATTCTTTTGAAATTTGTGTTATGTTAAGACCTTCATCACAATTTTTTAAAGTCTCTAAAATTTTAATAACCCTTAAAGTTGGTTGATGTAAAGTATCCAAGATTTTTCCTATTTATGTAAGATATTTTAATATATTAGATATTTCTTAATTATCTCTTAAAATTACAAGTTTTTTAGCTTAGTATTATTATTTAGTTTTTAAAAGAATTTAAACTGATAATATACATTATTGTTTAAATAGGAATATGTTGTATTCCTATTTAAAATGGTCTTATAATCATTGCAGTAATTATACCTATCATTATTATAGTAGGCACTTCGTTATAAGCTCTAAAAAATTTACCACTTTTTTTACAGGTATCATTTTTTAGTTGTTTAAGATATCTTAAGCAATCAAAATGATAAATCAGTAGTAGAACAACACACAATAATTTAAGATGAAAATAACCAAGTTTCATCAAGGTTGAATTAGCACTAATCATTAAAATTCCAGTAAGTAGCGTAATTATCATAGAAGGTTGTCCTATGAAATAAAACAATTTATCTTCTTGAATTTTTACAACTTCAACAAATTCTTTTTTATGTGAATGTTCTTGATGATATACATAAAGGCGTGGCAAATAAAACAAAGTCGCCATCCAAGAAATAAATGCTAAGTAATGAAGCCATTTTATCCAATCATAATTGTTAGCTAGAAATTCCATTTTTCTTCCTTTTCTTAAAAATTTCTTTTAAAATTATTATAATAACGCCAAGGTTAATACACACATCAGCAATATTAAAAACAGCGAAGTTAAACCAATAATGCCAAGCTATAAAATCAATAACTCCAGGATATAAAAACCTATCATAAATATTGCTTATGCCCCCGGCTAATATGAATGATAGGGCATAATAATTATCGTTTAGGAATTTTTTTTCTTTAATTAAAAGTATTCCAGCAATTATAAGCAACATTATTTGAATATATTTTAGATATTCTTGTAAAAAACTTAGCATTGAAAAAGCAACCCCATCATTAAAAACTAAATAAAAACTAATAGGGGTAAAATGCCATTCATAACCTGCTAAAAATATATTTTTACTAAGTCTATCTAATATTATTACAATGGCTATTATAAGACTTGAGATGATAATTTTTTTTCTCATACTAGCACACTTTGAAAGTATTTTATACATTCATTTTCCATATTTTTTAAGGTTTTTTCATTTTCACATTCAAGTAATATTCTCATTAAATTTTCAGTTCCTGAATATCTAAATAAATAATTCACATTATTTTTATTTAATTTTTCATATAAGTTATCTATGCCTTCTAATTTATCTAAAGGTTTTTTTTCTGTGATTTTTAGGTTTGTTAAGCTTTGTGGAAATAATTTAATTTCGCTAAAAATCTCGCTAGCTTTTTTATTTAATAATAATTTTGCTACTTGAAGTGCTGCTACTATGCCATCACCAGTTTTTGCATAATCGCTAAAAATTATATGTCCGCTTTGCTCTCCACCAAAATTATAATTTTTATCTTGCATTGCATGTAGAATATATTTATCTCCAACATCGGTTGTAACATAAGAAATATCGTGTTTTTTAAGATAATTTAAAAATCCCATATTGCTCATTTTACTAATTGCAACACCGCTTAAATTATTATTATCTTTTAAAGCTTTTGCTAAAACCCCTAATAAAATATCTCCATTAATGATTTCTCCGTTTTCATCAACCACAACCAATCTATCAGCATCTCCATCAAAAGCAAACCCAACATCAGCTCTTAATCTTTTTACTTCTTTAGCTAATATATTTGGATGAAGTGCTCCACAATTATCATTAATATTTATTCCATTTGGCTCACAAGCTAATGTTATAACATCAGCTCCTAATTCAGAAAAGACAGCAGGCGCAACCTTATAAGCCGCTCCATTTGCACAATCTAAAACAATTCTAAGGTTTTTTAAGGTTGTATCTTTTGGAAAAGAATTTTTAATATGAACTATATATCTACCTATTACATCATCAATTCTTTTTGCAGAGCCGATTTTATCCTTTATTACAAGATGCGAATTAATTAAATTATCATCATTAAATATTCTATCTATTTCAAATTCTTCGCTTTCGCTTAATTTAAATCCATTAGCATCAAATACTTTAATACCATTATCATAATAAGGATTATGAGAAGCACTTATCATAATAGCAAAATCACATCTTAAATCTTGACTTAAAAAAGCAACAGCAGGTGTAGGCATAGGGCCAATTTGCAATACATTAAAACCTACTGCATTAAGACCACTAACGATTGCATTTTCTATCATATAACCACTTCTTCTAGTATCTTTTCCGACTATTACTTTTTTTGTTAATGCTTTATTTTTAAAAAAAATTCCAATAGCCATAGCAGCTTTAAGAGCTTTAAAAGCACTTAAATCATTACCTGCAAAACCTCTAATTCCATCTGTTCCAAATATCATTTTTTTGCCTTTCAGTATGATTTTAATTTTGAATTAAGATTATTTTAACAAAACTTTACTAAAATCAGTCTTTTAAAAATTTTTACGAAGGAATTTTTTATGGCAAATCATAAATCATCAGAAAAAAGAGCTAGACAAACAATTAAAAAAACTATTAGAAACAGATTCTATAGAACAAGACTTAAAAACATTACTCGTGCAGTTCGTGAAGCAGCAGCAGCTAATGATAATGAAGCAGCAGCAGCAGCTTTAAAAGTAGCTAATAAAAAAATTCACGAAATGGTAAGCCGTGGTTTTATTAAAAAACAAACAGCTTCAAGAAAAGTAAGTCGTTTAGCACTTTTAGTAAATAAAATTGGTGCATAATTTTTAATGCTAGCAAGCAAACTTGAACCTTTCTTAAAACGCTATGAAGAAATTCAAGCGTTTTTAAGTAATATTGAAAATACTACAGATTTAGCAAAAGTTACAGCCTTATCAAAAGAACAAAAAAGTTTAGAAGATATAGTTGAGGTTGCTAAAAAATATTTAAATACGCTAGATTCAATTGAAGAAAATAAAACTTTATTGCAAGACCCTGATTTAGGTGATTTAGCTAAAGAAGAATTAAAAGAATTAGAAGAATTAAAACCTAAATTAGAAGAAGAAATAAAAATACTTTTATTACCAAAAGACCCAAATGATGATAAGAATATTTTCTTAGAAATTAGAGCTGGAACTGGTGGAGATGAAGCTGCTTTATTTGTCGGAGATTTATTTAAAGCTTATGCAAGATATGCTGAAGATAAAAATTATAAAATAGAAGTAGTTAGTCAAAGTGAAGGCAGTGCAGGTGGATTTAAGGAGATTATTTTATTAATTAAAGGTGATAAAGCTTATTCAAGATTAAAATACGAAGGTGGCACACACAGAGTTCAAAGAGTTCCTGCTACAGAATCTCAAGGCAGAGTTCATACAAGTGCTATAACCGTTGCAGTTATGCCTGAAGTAGAAGATAGTGATATTGAAATAAATCCAAATGATTTAAAAATTGATGTAATGAGAAGTAGTGGTCATGGTGGTCAGAGTGTAAATACTACTGATTCTGCAGTTAGAATTACACATATTCCAACAGGTTTAGTTGTTGTTAATCAAGATGGTAAAAGTCAGCATAAAAATAAAGAAAGTGCTTTAAAAGTTTTAAAAGCAAGGCTTTATGAAATGCAAGAGCAAGAAAGATTAGCAAAAGAGCGAGAGAGTAGAAAATCTCAAGTTGGAAGTGGAGATAGAAGTGAAAGAATTAGAACTTATAATTATCCACAAAATAGAATAAGTGATCACAGAATAAATCTTACTTTACACAGATTAGACATAATTATGCAAGATGGTTTATTAGATGAAATCATTGAACCACTAATAGCTCACTATCAATCAGAGGCTTTAAACGAAGCTAATTTATGAAAAAAATAATTTTAAGCATACTTGTTGTTGTATTAACAACTAGTGTGTTTTTGTATGATAATTATCAACAAGAACAAAGAAACATAATCAAGCAAAAACAAGAAATAGATTATCTAGTAAAATTACTTGAAAAATTATATATAGCAGCTAAGGTGGAATGTTCAAGTTATACTGAATGTTTTATAGAAAATGGAGTTTTTAAATATTTTAAATTCTCTAATATTTATATTAAAAACAGAGTTGCATTTTATAATTTTTTACAATTACTTGAAAAGGATTTTAAAGATTTAAAATACTCTTTTATAGAAAAGAATAATTTAGAATATTATTTTGATAAAAATAAATATTATTTTGATGATACTAGCTTGTTTAATATGAGTTCAGAATTTGAATTTAATGTTGATAATCTGAAGTTTAATGACAATGTAAAAGATGATTTAGCATTTTTATCTTGGTATTTAAATAAAACTGCTTATAAATCTGTTCTTGATATGTTAAATGATATTAGTATAGATTTTAGAGTAAAATATAGCGTTGTAAATAACACAATTGATTATTCTAAAATAGCGACTAATTTACAAATCAATCTTTCAAATACAAGTAAAATTAGTTTTAAAATAAGAAATAAAAAAATTGAGTTTAAGATTGAAAATTTTGATTTAATTAAAATTATTTTTATAGAATTTAAAGAAATCATAAAACCATTTTTAAAAAATAATGAAAATATTATATTTTTTGAAAGTTTATTTACTCATTATGATGAAATAATTAACCCTAAAATTAAATCAGTAACTTTTTTGATTGATAATATTTACAATACTAAAAATGTCCTATTTTCTAGCACTTACAAACTTGAATCAAATTAACATTTATTTATAAGCTTTGAGTAAAATTGAAACACAAATTCTATAAAAAAGGAAAAAATTATGGCAAAAGTTATGAAAACAATGGATGGTAACGAAGCCGCTGCATATGCTGCCTATGCGTTCACAGAAGTCGCAGGAATTTATCCTATTACTCCAAGTTCACCTATGGCTGATTATACAGATATTTGGGCTTCTCAAGGAAAGAAAAATATTTTTGGAATGCCTGTAAAAATTGTTGAAATGCAAAGTGAAGCAGGTGCTGCTGGTAGCGTTCATGGTTCGTTACAAGCTGGTGCATTAACTACAACTTATACAGCTTCTCAAGGTTTATTACTTAAGATCCCAAATATGTATAAAATCGCAGGTCAAATGCTTCCTGGTGTTATACATGTTGCTGCTCGTGCAATTGCTGCTCAAGCTTTATCAATTTTTGGTGATCATCAAGATATTTACGCAGCTCGTCAAACAGGTTTTGCAATGCTATGTTCAAATAGCGTTCAACAAGCTATGGATTTAGCTGGTGTTGCTCATCTTAGTGCTATTAAAGGAAGAGTTCCATTTATGCATTTCTTTGATGGATTTAGAACATCTCATGAAATTCAAAAAATTGAAGTAATGGACTATGAAGTATTTAAAAGATTAATTGATATGGATGCAGTTCAAGCATTCCGTGATACCTGTTTAAATCCTGAACATCCAAAAACTCGTGGAACTGCACAAAACGATGATATATATTTTCAAACTCGTGAGTTAGCTAATAAATTTTATGATGCTTTACCTGATGTAGTAGCTGATTATATGAAAGAGATTTCAAAAGTTACAGGTAGAACTTATAAACCATTTGTATATTATGGTGCTGCTGATGCTACTCGTGTAATTGTTGCTATGGGTAGTGTAAATGAAGCTTTAACTGAAGTGGTTGATTATCTAAACAAAAAAGGCGAAAAAGTTGGTGTTATGATGGTTCATTTATATAGACCATTTAGCTTAAAATATTTCTTTGAAGAAATGCCAAAATCAGTTAAAAAGATTGCAGTTTTAGACAGAACAAAAGAACCAGGTAGTATAGGCGAGCCTTTATATCTTGATATAAAAGCTGCATATTATGATAAAGAAAATGCACCTTTAATTGTAGGTGGTAGATATGGTCTTAGTTCAAAAGATGTTGACCCTGCACAATTACTTGCGGTATATGAGAATTTAAATCAAGAAAAACCAAAAAATAATTTTACAATTGGAATTAATGATGATGTAACTCATCTTTCATTACCACTAGGCAAAAAGATTTCATTAGGAGATGAAAGCACAACTGAATGTTTATTCTACGGACTTGGTGCTGATGGAACGGTAGGTGCAAATAAAAACTCAATTAAAATTATTGGAGATAAAACTGATTTATATGCACAAGCATATTTTGCTTATGATAGTAAAAAATCAGGTGGATATACAAGAAGTCATTTAAGATTTTCTAAAAAGCCAATAACTTCAACTTATTTAGTAAGTACCCCACATTTTATTGCTTGTAGTGTTGCTGCATATTTAGACATTTATGATGTTTTAGCAGGTATTAGAGAAAACGGAACTTTCTTATTAAACTCAATTTGGGACGAACAAACTACAATTGAAAAAATTCCTAATAAAGTTAAAAAAGTTCTAGCTGAAAAAAATGTGAATTTTTATATCATAAATGCTACAAAACTTGCTCGTGATATAGGACTAGGTAATAGAACAAATACAATTATGCAAAGTGCATTCTTTAAATTAGCAAAAATTATTGATTATGAAGATGCTCAAAAATATATGAAAGAATTTGCATATAAAAGCTATGTTAAAAAGGGCGAAGCAGTAGTTGAGATGAACTATAAAGCTATTGATATTGGAGCACAAGGTTTAGTAAAAGTTACTGTTGATCCAGCTTGGGCTAATTTAGTAATAGATGAGAAAAAAGCTGATGATAAATACATAGGAACTGCTTTTGTTGAAAATATAGTTAAACCTATGAACGCTGCAAAAGGTGATGATTTACCAGTGTCAGCATTTATTGGATATGAAGATGGTAGTTTTGAGCATGGAACTACACAATATGAAAAGCGTGGTGTTGGTGTTATGGTTCCTAAATGGATTGAAGCAAATTGTATTCAATGTAACCAATGTGCATCAGTTTGCCCACATGCAGTAATACGCCCATTCTTAATTAATGATGAAGAAATGGCAAATGCTCCAGCAGGCGTGAAAGAGCATTCAATCGATGCTAAAGGTGTAAAAGGCGAAAGTCTTAAATTTAAAATTCAAGTTTCAACATTAGATTGTACAGGTTGCGAGTTATGTGTAACTGAATGTCCAAGTAAAGAAAAATCACTTGTTATGGTTCCACTTGAAGAAGAGCTAGAAAAAGGCGAACAAGATAATGCTGATTACTTATTCCATAAAGTTACTTATAAAGATAATTTTATAGCAAAAGATACTACAAAAGGTGCTCAATTTGCACAACCATTATTTGAATTCCACGGAGCATGTCCAGGTTGTGGTGAAACTCCATATATTACATTAGTTACTAGAATGTTTGGTGAGAGAATGATGATTGCTAACGCAACAGGTTGTAGCTCAATTTATGGTGGTTCAGCACCTTCTACTCCATATCGCAAAAATGATAAAGGTTTTGGACCTGCTTGGGGCAACTCATTATTTGAAGACAATGCTGAGTTTGGTATGGGTATGAGAGTTGCTACCGAGACAATTCGCCATAGAATTGAAGATATTATGATTAATACAAAAGATAAAGCTCCAAATGCAATTGCAGCTCTTTATGGCGAATGGTTGGCTAATAAGAAAAATGCTGATATAACAGCAGATGTTAGAGATAGACTAATTCCATTATTAGAACAACACGCAGAGCTTGAAGGTGCTAAAGAAATTTTAGGTCTAAAAAGCTATGTAGCTAAAAAATCTCAATGGATTTTTGGTGGTGATGGCTGGGCTTATGATATTGGTTATGGTGGGCTTGACCATGTTTTAGCTAGTGGAGAAGATGTGAATGTATTAGTAATGGATACTGAAGTTTATTCAAATACAGGCGGACAAGCTTCAAAATCAACTAGAACAGGTGCAGTAGCACAATTTGCTGCAAGTGGTAAGCCAAGTCAGAAAAAAGACTTAGGACAAATTGCTATGACTTATGGAAATATTTTCGTAGCTCAAGTAAATTCAAATGCAAATTATGCTCATTTTATTAAAGCACTAATCGCAGCAGAAGCTTACGATGGACCAAGCTTAATCATTTGTTATAGCCCTTGTATAGCTCACGGAATTAAAGGTGGAATGGGTGCTAGTGGTGATCACGCAGAAATCGCAACTAAGTGTGGTTATTGGCCAATTTACACATTTGATCCAAGATTAGAAGCAGAGGGTAAAAATCCATTAAAAATTGCTTCAAAAGAACCTGATTGGAATTTATATGAAGAGTTCTTAATGGCAGAAGTTCGTTATAACTCACTAAAAAAAGGAAATCCAAAAGAAGCAGCAGAACTATATGCTCGCAACAAAGCAGATGCGCAAAGACGCTATAGACAATTAAAGCGTTTAGCAGCAGCTGATTATAGCGTTTCTGAATAATTTCAAGCCCTTTTTAGGGCTTGATTATTTTATTACTCAAATAGAATTTAAAACATTAATATAATTTTTTAATAACTAGTGAATTATTAATCATATTAATCTTTTTATGAAGAAATAAGAAACATTATTGACACTTATAAAAGCATTAAAACACTTTCATAGTTTTATACTCAAAAATTAAAATTATTTTTTAAGAATATATAAAAATATCATCTAATTATTATAAATTAAAGTAATTACTTAAATGGTGTTAATTTGCCTATTTAAAGCTTAATAGTATATATTCAAAATTAGCGTAAATAAAGGCAAATTAAATATTTAAAATATTAGTAAATTTATACTATAGATTTATAAGCAATGTGAAAAATTATTAATTATTAAAATATTAAAAAAGAAACTTTTTATAAGTTTATTACTAATAAATATTGATGATATTTTATTTTTTATATTAATTTTATTACAAATTCTCTAATTCAAAATACCATAAAATCGTGATTTTTTATATATTATAATTTTTATCTTATGAGATTATAAAAAAAATAATATTTGACTTATAATGTAATTTAGAATAATATTTTGCTATTAATTTTTTATTTTAAGAAAAAAATAAAGATTAATACCAAAATTCTTATTTAAAGGAGTTTTATATGAATGAAGAAAAATTCAATAGGCGAGATTTCATAAAATCAGCTACTATTGGTGTTGGTGCAGTAGCAGCTAGCACAAGCCCTGTATCAATTATGGCAAGTG
Organism: Campylobacter sp. RM9334; assembly: GCF_020138145.1. Classification (NCBI taxonomy): domain Bacteria; kingdom Pseudomonadati; phylum Campylobacterota; class Epsilonproteobacteria; order Campylobacterales; family Campylobacteraceae; genus Campylobacter; species Campylobacter sp. RM9334. The sequence goes on along the minus strand of NZ_JACGAX010000005.1, from coordinate 97,759 downwards.
AGCTTAAAAAAAGTGGTAAAAATACCTCACTACCAAGCGTAGATGTTTTAGTTATCGGCTCTGGTGGTGCTGGTCTTAGAGCTGCTGTTGCGGTTAGAAAAAATCACCCAAATTTAAATGTTGTAGTAGTTAATAAAGGTATGCCATCACGAAATGCAACCTGTATGGCTGAAGGTGGGATTAATGGTGTGATTGATTTTGAAAATGGTGACTCAAACAAATTACACGCATATGATACTGTTAAAGGTAGTGATTTTTTAGGCGATCAAGATGTAATTATTAAATTTGCACAAAAGGCTACCGAAGCAATTCACGAACTTGATTATGCAGGAATGCCTTTTAATAGACAAAAAGATAAAACGGTTGCAAGGCGTTTTGCTGGTGGTGCAAAATATGAACGCTGTAATTATGCAGCCGATAAAACAGGCTCTATTATGATGCACACCTGTCTTGATGAAGCCATTACAAATGGTGTTAATTTCTTGCTTGACCATTACTTACTTGATATTGCGATTGATAATAATGAGTGCGAAGGTGTAGTTCTTTTAAATATGCAAACAGGAGATGTAGTGCCTGTATTAGCAAAATCAGTAGTTCTAGCAACAGGTGGTTATACTCGTGTGTTCTATAACCGCACTTCAACCCCATTTAATGCTAGTGGAGATGGAATTGCTGCAGCACTTAGAGCTGGACTTGCGTTTAAAGACCCTGAAATGCTTCAATTTCACCCAACAGGAGTTAGAAATGGTGGTGCATTAATTACTGAAGCGGCAAGAGGTCTTGGTGGAAAATTAATTAATAATAAAGGCGAACGCTTTATGAGTAAATACTCAAATCGCCTTGAGCTTGCTCCAAGAGATATTGTTTCTCGTTCAATTGAAAGTGAAATTCGTTTAGGTAATGGATTTGGAGAAGGAATGGGTTCTTATGTTCTTTTAGATGTTACACATTTAGGTGAAGAACAAATTATGAATGAATTACCACAAATTCGTCATATTGGACTTTTATTTGAAGGTATAGATTTAGTAAAAGAACCAATTAAAATTCGTCCAACAGCACACTATTCAATGGGTGGTATAGAAATTGCAAAATTTGATGATATGAGTACTCATTTAGCAGGACTTTTTGCTGCAGGTGAGACAAGTTGTGCTTCAATTCACGGAGCAAATCGTCTAGGTGGAAATAGCTTAGCTGATGCGGCAGTTACAGGTAAACTTGCAGGTGAGGGTGCAGGTGAGTATGCAAGTAAAAGACAAAATTATGGCTCTGGCAAACACGCTGAAGAATTAGCTCAAAAATGGAGAATTAAGCTAAAAGATATAACAAGTGGCAATTCAAAACCTAACGAGCTTTATGATTTAAGAGAAGAATTTGGACAATACAACTGGGATAATATGGGAATTTATAGAACAGGAGAAAAGCTTGAAAAACATATAAAAATCCTAGATGAGATTTGGGCTAAATATAATAATCTTAAAATCTCAAATCCAAATATGTTCTATAACACCGCTTTAATTGAGTATTTAGAATTTGGAAATCTCATTCTTTTAGCAAGATGTGCTTGTCTTGGTGCATTAAACAGAAAAGAAAGCCGTGGGGCTCATACTAGAGAAGATTATCCAACAAGAGATGATGAGAATTTCTTAAAACATAGCCTTGTTACTTTAAAAGATGACAAATTAAGCCTTAGTTATAAAGATGTAGTTATTACAGAATTTAAACCTGAAGAAAGGAAATACTAATGAAAATTTTAATTGACCGCTTTAATGGAGTTGATAAATTTGTTCAAGCATATGATTTAAGTATAGATGAAGTAAAGGGAAAAACGCTTTTAGCCTTATTACAACATATAAAACGCACTCAAGATATTTCACTAAATTTTACTTCGGCTTGTCGTATGGCGATTTGTGGTGCTTGTGGTGTGCGTGTGAATGGGCATTCATACCTTGCTTGTGATACTAAAATGGATGATTTATTAAAAGAATATGACAATCCTGAAAGCTTAAAAATCTCTCCTTTGGCAAATTTTAAAGTTCTTTCGGATTTAGTTGTAGATTGGGAGCCAAGCATTGAGAATTTAAGAAAAATAAAACCAACTATAACACCAAAAGAAGCATTTTCTGATAAAAAAGGTTGCGTGCAAACTCAAGCTGAAGTTGATGCTATTAAAAAACAATGGGATTGTATTTTATGTGGTTGTTGTGCTAGTGAATGTAATAAACTTGAAGCTGATTCAAGTGATTATATGGAACCATTTGTATTTACTCACGCATTTCGTGCTGCTTATGATTCACGCTCAAAAGATGCTTTAAAACACTTAAAACCATCTATTGCAAATGGTCTTTGGATGTGCGTTCATTGTCAAGAGTGTGCTGACCGCTGTCCTAAAGGAATTAGTGCTGCTGATGATATAGCAATGCTAAGAGTAATGGCTATGAAAAAAGGTTTAAAAGATGGCACAGGACCAGCTCACGCAGAAGCATTCTTAAAAGACTTAGAAGATACAGGTAGATTAAATGAGATTTATTTAGCACTTCGCTCTGAAGGTGTTTTAGCAAATACTACAAAAATAGATATTGCATACAATCTAATGAAAGCAGGTAAGATGAATCCATTACATATTTTTGGTGATGAAGAAATTGAAGGTCATGAAGATTTAGTAAAAATGATTGAAGCAGCTAGAGCTGCTAATAAGGAGTAAGTTATGCAACAAAAAGATTTCGCTTTTTTCCCTGGCTGTGTTTTAAGTCAAGCAGCTAAAGAATCAAAAATGTCATTAGAAGCAATAGCTCCAATACTAGGTATAACTTTACACGAGATTAAGGGTTGGAGTTGCTGTGGTGCATCTCAAGCACAAGATGTAGACCCAATAGCAGCACTTGTAGCAAATGCTAGAAATATAGCATTAGCTGAGAATATGAATATGCCAATGCTAACAACCTGTAGCACTTGTATGTTAACTTTAACTCGTGCAAAAACTGCTTTAGATAAAGGTGCAAAAGACCGCATAAATGAATATTTAGCAAAAGGTAATATGAAATATCAAGGAAATAATGAAATAACAAGCCTTTTATGGATTTTGTATGAGAATTTAGATACCTTAAAATCAAAAGTTGTTAAGCCACTTTCAAATCTAAAAGTAGCTTTATTTTATGGTTGTCATAGTATTCGCCCTGAAAAATCATATAACGCAAAAGAAAGTTCAACTAATCCAAAAAGCTTTGAAGCTGTAGTTAGTGCGCTTGGTGCGACAATAGTTCCATTTGAAAAACGCTTAGATTGCTGTGGTTTTCACGCTAGTTATCCAGCAGTAAAATCGGTGCAAAAAATGTCATCTCAAATTGTTGGTAGTGCTGATAAAAATGGTGCTGATTGCGTTGTTACACCTTGTCCGCTTTGCCAAATGCAGCTTGATATTTACCAAGAACGCTATCAAGATGCAATGGGTTCTGAAATTAGAAAGCCAATAATTCATCTTTCTCAATTAGTAGGATTAGCACTTGGTCTTAGCAACGAGCAATTAGGACTTGATTTAAATATAATTGATGCTACAAAATTAGCATAATTTTAGGGGCTAAGCCCCTAATTCTTTTGCCATTTTTATAAACTCAAGCTCTAAATGTGAGAGTTTTTTATCTTTTTTATAAGCTATAACTAATGTTTTAATTAAATTATTATCCTTTATATTGAATAATTTTATTTTATCTTTTTTATCATCTTTTATTAATTCGCTAATAGTAAAAGTAGCACCAACACCACTTGCTACTATTGAATTTGCAATATCAAAAGTCTCAGTTTCGCATAAAATTTTAGGAATAAATTCATTGTTTTTAAACATTAAATCAATATCTAATCTACTTCTTTGAGAAGATTTTGGCAGAATAAATTTCTCATTTTTTAGTTCTTTGATTGATATTTCTGGCAATTCTTTATTTTTATATTTTAAAGATAATTCGTGTAAAGATGGTAGTGCTAGAAAAACATTGCTGCTTTTTATTATTTCATATTTTAAATATTTTATATCAAGTGGTAACACTAGCATTCCAAGGTCAATTTCATCATCATAAATCATTTGTTTGATTTTAAGCGTTGAAAAGATTTGAGAAATTTTAATATCAGCATCACTAAAACGCTTGCAAAATTGTGGCAAGAGATTTGGAATCATATTATAGCCATTTTGTAAGAATGCTATACGAATTTTGCCAGTTTTGGCATTGTTTAGTGCTGAAATTTCAGTATCAAGCTCTGCTATCATATCTTTTATTAGATTTGCTTTTTTTAAATATATTTCTCCTGCTTCGGTTAAAGATATTGGATTTGTGCTTCTATTAAAAAGCGTGGTTTTTAGCTCATTTTCTAATGCAAAAATACTTTGAGATAATGATGGTTGCGGTATTTTAAGCTCATTTGCAGCCTTTGTAAAGCTTTGCAATTTTGCTACTTTTAAAAATAGTTGCATATGTCTAAAATTCATCTTTTATCCTAATTTAAATTCTTTATTTTTCATATAAATATTTTATATGTTATTTGGTAATAAAATAAAAAATAGCTTTATAAAATTTTTTACTTTTAAAATTTAAATAGATAATATTTATTATAAGATTTTAAAACAAGGTAAAAATGATTATTCTAGCGTGGGTAATACCTGAATATAAGTAAAATAGCAAAAATAATATGCTAAATAATATTGACATTACAACAAATTCTGCTTTAGATTAATATATCTTGTAAGAATATTGTAAAGCAAATTGAAGCTGTATTTTATGGTTTTCATATTATACAAATTTATATAATTTTTAAAGATGAATTATTTAGTAAAGCAATGATTTTAAATTCTTATTTTGTAAAAATCAAAATAAGAATTTAAACAAGCATTATAAACCTAATTGAATTTCTTTAGAATATAAATATCCTAAATGATTGGTGTTATTTAAGGTTATTATTTTTGCTAAATCATTAGATATTTCAAGGACATTAATACAGGTATTATCTTGAGTAATGTTCCAAAATGAGCTAAGTGGTGCATTTAATAAATGAGAAATGATTACCTTATTTACTGCATCGTGAGCGAAAACTGCAATTGTTTTTCCATCGTATTTTGTAATATAATCGTTTATTGCAAGTTTTACTCTATTTAAAATATCTTCTAAGCTTTCTCCATTAGGCATTTTTACTAAATGTGGGGTTTGCTTCCATTTTTTTAATAAATCTTGTTCTATTTCACTTGATAATCTACCTTCCCAAGTTCCGTGATTTATCTCTAATAATCTTTCATCTTTTAAAACTTCTTTATTGTGAAATTTAGCACTTTCACAAGCTGTTTCATAAGCTCTTTTTAAAGGACTTGCTATAAAAAAATCAATTTGTATATTTTTTAAAGCAAGGGCTAATTTCTTAGCTTGTTCCTTGCCTAAATCACTTAAATCAGTATCAATTTGACCTTGATATCTACCTTCTTTATTCCAATTAGTTTGCCCGTGTCTAAGTAATATTAGATTAATCATCGCAAATCTCACTGCAATCAATTATCTTAACTCCATGAACTCCAGCTAATTCACAAAGTTTTTTATAATCTGTTTTTAATGGTTTTTTATTAATGCTAATTGCCATTATGTTTTCACCACTTGTATTTGTTTTGCTAACTTGCATACTTAAAATATTTATTCCTGCTTCGCCTAAAATAGTTCCAATTTGTCCTATCATACCAGGCACATTATCGTGTGGCACTAATAATAATACTCCACTTGGTTCAAATTTAATATCATATTCATCAATACCACTAACATAAGCACTCTTATCGCTCATTAAAGCTCCTCTTATTTCGTGCTCACCTAATTCGCTTACTATTTTTACTTTTATTTGATTATTTACTTCATCACTTTTTTGCTCAATTAAGCTTATTCCTCTATTTTGAGCTAGAATTGGTGCATTAACCATATTTACTTTTTCTTGCAATATAGAATTTAATAATCCACATAACATTACTTGGCTTAAAGCTCTAGTATCAAGCTCTTTAAAGGCATTTGAATATTCAATGAAAACTTGTTTAATTGCTGAATTGCTAACTTCACATGCAATAAATCCTAATGCTTTTACTAGATTAAAATAAGGCTTAATTTTATTTAGCATTTCAGGGCTAACTGGCACAGCATTTAAAGCACTAGCAACCATTTGACCATTTAACGCTTCTTTAATAGCAATTGCCACATCAACTGCAACTCCTTCTTGAGCTTCTATTGTAGATGCACCTAAATGCGGTGTTAAAACCACATTTTTTAAAGTTGTAATCTCGTGGTTTCCTAATGGCTCATTAGCAAAAACATCAAGAGCAGCTCCTGCAATATCTCCATTTTTTAAAGCATTTGTTAAATCATCAAGATTAATACATTCACCCCTTGCTGCATTTATAATTCTTACACCTTTTTTCATTTTAGCTATGCTATTTTTATTTATCATTTCTTTTGTTTCATCTGTTAATGGAAGGTGTAGTGTAATAAAATCAGCTTCAGCATAAACTTCATCTAATTCACATTTTTTAACTTGTAAATGAATAGCTCTTTCGTTGCTAAGATATGGATCATATGCAATTACTTTCATACCAAATGCTTGTGCTCTACTAGCAACACCAGCACCAATTCTGCCTAAACCTAAAACCCCTAAAGTTTTATCTTTTAATTCAAGTCCTAAAAAGCTTTTTCTATCCCATATACCATTTACAACGCTAGCATGTGCGTTAGGTATCATTCTAGCAAGGCTTAACATTAGTGCAAAAGTATGTTCTGTAGCTGCGTTTGTATTACCATTTGGTGCATTTACTACTATTATTCCTTTTTTTGTAGCTGCTTTTATATCTATATTATCTACACCAACTCCAGCTCTACCAATTACTTTTAATCTATGAGCGTGTTCTAATACTTTTTCTGTAATTTTTGTAGCGCTTCTTAAAATAACTGCATCATAATCACCAATTATTTTTAGCAATTCTTCTTCGCTAATTTTAGGATATTCACTTACTTTACAATCTTTTTCTAAAATTTTAGTAGCTAAATCGCTAACTCCATCTAAAACCAAAATCTTGTTCATCTACTCTCCTTTAAATAAAAGCTTTATTCTAGCAATTATTTTAAAGGATTGATTAATTAATTTGTTTTAAGTCGGTATTTTTAATATCTTAATTCAAATTCTTTAGAATTTCTTGAGTATAAATAGCATCATCAACACTTGCTAAAAGCCCTAAATCATTTGTCTTGATATAATTAATAAACTCATCTTGCTCTTTTGCTAAGCTTGAACGAGCTTGAAGTGTTATTGTAGTTTCATCTTTAATTAATTTTGAGTTTAAAAAGTCTAATTCATAGCTTGATACATTTGTATTTATAAAGGCTTTTCTAATCTTGCTATTAAATTCCCAAGAAGCTAAAATATCAAGATTATTAGAATTTAGTTTAATTTGCGTGCAAGGATTATTTGTGCGATTTATTTTAAAACTAGCCTTTATCCCAAAGAAATTTGCTAAATCCAAATCATGCACACAAAGGTCTAAATCAACCCCAACATCACTAATTCTAGCTGGTTTTTTAGACGCTCTTATAAAACTTGCATACTTTATTTCTTCGTTTTTGATATGTTTTAAAAACTCAAGACTTACAGGGTTAAATCTCTCGCAAAAGCCAACTGCTACATTTACTCCGCTATTTTTAATAGCTAAAGCTTCATCAAGGCTAAATGATAATGGTTTTTCTATTAGAATAAAATTGATTTTATCTTTAATCTTAGAAAATACTTCATAATGATATTTAGTCGGAACAACTATTATCGCTCCATCAATATCATTTTTTAATAATTCATCTAAATTAGAAAAATACTTATTATCATCAATCCAATCAGGCTTAATTAAATCAAAGCAATATAAATTTATATCCTTTTTACAAAGTTCGGTGTAGTGGTTTTTACCCATTACACCAAGACCTATTAATGCTATATTCATTAAAAGCCTTCTTTATCTAAAGTATTATTTAATTCATTTAAAAGTGCGATTTTTTCCCACTGAGTATTCATATCAATTTCATTGCCTTCTTCTGTAGAGCTAAAACCACATTGAGTGCTAAACTCAATTTGTTTTATATCTAAGAAATTAGCTGCTTCTTTTGCTCTTTTAATTAGAGTTTGAATACTTGGATTTTCCTTAGTTTTAGTAGTCAAAAGCCCAATTACTACTATTTGATTTTTAATATATTTTAATGGTTCAAAATCTCCTGACCTATCATCATCAAATTCTAAAAAGAATTTATTTATATTAAGATTTGCAAATAATTCGCTAGCAACCTTGCTATATCCACCACTAGCACTAAAATGGCTTCTATAATTACCCCTGCATATATGTATTGCACTTGTGATTGTTTTTGGCATAGTTGCTAGGCTTTTGTTTAAATACTCTACATATTCTTTAGTGCAATCATCGGCGTTATAGTTATTTTTGATTAGATTTGCTCTAAAATCTTCATCACAAAACGAGCCAAAGCTAACATCATCAAGTTGTAAATAAACTCCGCCTAATTTTTCAAATTCTAAATAAAAATCAGCATAGGCTTTTAAAATATCTTCTTTTAATTTTGCATAATCTTTTCCGTAGTATTCAAATTCTACATTAAATCCACCACGGATAAATAACATATATAAAAGCATTGATGGACTAGGAATTGTTAATTTTAAGCGATTTGTATCAATGCCTAATTCTTTTGCAATTTTTACTAAACTTGCAAAATCTTTTAAGAAAGGATGGTCTTTACATTCTATTTTATTAGTTATTTTAATACCTTCAGCTCTTGTTTCTATACCTTTAAAAACATAGCCTTTTTCTTTAATAATTTTGCTAATTCCACTAAATCCCCAATAAAAATCTAAATGCCACCAAGAGCGTCTAAATTCTCCATCACTTAGATAATAAACATTGTTTTTATCACACTCAATTAGTAATTCTTTTATGCACTCATCTTCAATAGCTCTTAATTCGTCTTTACTGATTTTTGCGTTTGCATAATCACTTCTTGCAGCTTTTAATTTAGCTGGTCTTAAGAATGAACCTACTTGATCTAATCTTCTCATTTATTCTCCTTTATTAAAAATTTCAATGATTTTTTCTTGGTCTAGTGTATCTAAAAATGCAGAAAATGGCAAAGATAAAATCTCGTTTGTTACATTTTCGCATACTTTAAAATCACTTGCTTTATAATCTAAATATTTAAAGCAAGGTTGCGAATATAGTGCTATTGGATAATGAATTGCGGTTGGGATATTGTTTTCACTTAGTTTTTTTACTACTAAATCTCTATTTTTAACCCTTACGCTATATTGAGCCCAAACACTCTTATATCCTGATTTTACCTTAGGTGTAATGCAGTTTTTAAGGTTTTTTGTATAAATGTTAGCAATTTCGTTTCTTTTAGCAATTTCTTCATCAAAATATTTTAATTTTACATTTAAAACTGCAGCTTGTATGCTATCAAGTCTTGCATTTAAGCCTATTATTTCGTGTTTATATCTCATTTCGCTTCCGTGATTTATAAGTAATTTTACTTTTTTTGCTAATTCATCGTTATTTGTAAAGATAGCCCCACCATCTCCATAACATCCAAGTGGTTTTGAAGGGAAAAAACTTGTCGTGCTAATATCGGCAATATTACAAGAGATATTGCCTAAATCATCTTTTGCACCAAAGCTTTGAGCCGCATCTTCAATCAAGTATAAATTATGTTTTTTACATATATTTTTTATGGAATTTAAATCAGGCATTTGACCAAAAATTGAAACTGCCAAAATAGCCTTAGTCTTAGGTGTAATTAGGCTTTCAATTTTGCTTATATCAAGGTTATAATCTACTTCGCTTATATCAACAAAAACAGGTTTAGCTTTAATTAAAGCTATCATTTCAGAACTTGCAATGAAAGTAAAAGGAGTTGTAATTATCTCATCACCTTCTTTAATCCCTAAAGCTTTTAATGCTACATATAAAGCCGTAGTTCCGTTTGAGCAAGAATATGCGTATTTTGCTTTTGTATAATTTGCCAGATTACTTTCAAGCAAAGCAACTTCATTACCACCGATAAAACTTGTATTATTTAATATATTTTGAATTCTTTCATCTATTTCGTTTTTGTATTTTAAATATTGAGATTTTAAATCACAGAATGCTAACATTGATTATCCTTAAAAAATAAAAGGCTAATTGTATTTGCTTTCATTTAATACATAATTATTTAAGGCTTTATTGTAATCTTTATAATAAGCTTTTTAAAATATAAATTTATAAAAATTATTTAAAATGATATTGAATGTGATAAAATAGGATATTTAAAAGCTTTTATTTATAAACAAGTAGCAAATACTCAAAAACTATAGCTAGTAATAAATCTATTTATTAATAAAATATTTGAATTATTAAATAATCTTATTTTATAGTATTTTATTATTATTGGAATTTAGGTGCTAGAGTTTTAAAAGTTAGTCTATATAAAAGGATAAAAATGAATGAATTAGAAAAGGTGCAAATTAGTTTGCCAATAATTTTAGATTTTGTATTCTATAGCGTATTAATGCTAGGAATTGGGTTTTATTTTTGGAAGAAAAATAAAACTTCAGAAGATTATTTTATAGGCGATAAAGGTATGGGTCCTATAGTATCAGCACTTAGTGCTGGAGCGTCTGATATGAGTGGTTGGCTTCTTATGGGATTACCAGGGGCTGTTTTATTATATGGCTTAGGTAAAACTTATATAGCAATAGGGCTTAGTATTGGTGCTTTAATTAATTGGATGTTTGTTGCTAAAAGGCTTAGAATTTATACTGACGTTAGAAAAGATTGTATAACGATTCCTGATTATTTTGAGACTAGATTTAGCGATGATAGTCACACCTTAAGAATAATTTGTGCTATTGTGATTTTAATATTTTTTACTATTTATATATCTAGTGGTTTAGTAGCTGGTGGAAAGCTTTTTGAAGAATTATTTTCAGTTAAATACGAACAAGCAGTAATTACAGGAACTATATTAATAGTTGTTTATACTTTCGTTGGTGGATATAAGGCAGTTTGTTGGACTGATTTGATACAAGGCTTATTGATGATGGGAGCTTTAATTATTGTTCCATTGGTTATGATTAATGAAATAGGCGGATTTAGCGAAGCTATTAATATAATAATTAAGCTTGGAGAAGAAAGTCAAAAAGATTATATTTCTATGAGTAAAAATCTAACTTTAGTAGGGATAATTAGTTCTTTAGCTTGGGGACTTGGGTATTTTGGTCAGCCACACATAATAGTAAGGTTTATATCTATAAAAAGCACAAAAGACATTCCAATTGCTACTTTTGTAGGTATTTCTTGGATGGTAATTAGTTTAATTGGAGCTATTTTAATAGGATTTATTGGTATAGCTTATTTATATAAGTTTAATATAGACTTATTAGATAAGGATAGAATTTTTATAGTAACTAGCCAATTATTATTTAATCCTTGGATTTCTGGAATTTTATTAAGTGCGATTTTAGCAGCGATTATGAGTACGGCAAGTTCGCAATTATTAGTATCTAGCTCAACTTTAGCAGAAGATTTTTATAGAAAAATTTTTAATAAAGGTGCTCCTGCTAAGATAGTAATGAGAGTTTCAAGACTTAGTGTTTTGGTTGTTGCTATTGTTGCTTTTATAATTTCTGCTGATAAAAATACTAGCATTATTGATATTGTTGGATATGCTTGGGCTGGTTTCGGTGCTTCTTTTGGTAGTGTGATAATTTTTTCTTTATTTTGGAAAAATATGAGTAGATTAGGTGCGATTTTAGGTATGAGTTTTGGTGCTTTAGGAGTGATTTTGTGGGAGCATATTGATTATTTTAATATTGCAAAAGAAGGTATATTTGAACTTTATTCAATAATACCAGGATTTTTACTAGCTTCAGTATTTATAATAATAGGCTCAATAATACAGCCAGTAAGACAAGGAACAAAAAAAGCTTATGATGATATGCTAACTAAATTAAAGCTCTAAAAATTAGAGCTTTATTATCTTTAGTTTAAAACCTTTTTGATATGATTTAAAAAATTTTCAAGGATATAAAAATGGATATAAGAAAAGAATTTTTAGAGTTTTTTGCTAGTAAAGGTCATGAAATTACCCCATCAAGCCCACTTGTGCCTGATGATGCAACTTTGCTTTTTGCAAATGCAGGAATGGTTCCTTTTAAGAGTATTTTTACAGGTGAAGTGCCAAGCCCAAATCCACCTAGAAAAACAAGCTGTCAAACTTGTATTCGTGCAGGTGGAAAGCACAATGACTTAGATAATGTTGGTTATACTGCAAGACATCATACATTTTTTGAAATGTTAGGAAATTTCTCTTTTGGTGATTATTTTAAAGAACAAGCTATAGCGTATGCTTGGGAATTTGTAACTGAGGTTATAAAATTACCTAAAGATAGGCTTTATGTAACCGTTCATGAAAACGATGATGAAGCTTATAATATGTGGCAAAAACACATTGCAAAAGAACGCATTTATAAATTTGGAGATAAAGATAATTTCTGGCAAATGGGTGATACTGGTCCATGTGGTCCTTGTAGTGAGATTTTTTACGACCAAGGTGAAGAAAATTTTAAAAGCGATGAAGATTATATGGGTGGAGATGGAGATAGATTCCTTGAGATTTGGAATTTAGTTTTTATGCAGTTTGAAAAACACCCTGATGGAACTATGACAAAACTACCAAAACCTAGCATTGATACAGGTATGGGACTTGAGCGTGTAAGTGCTATTAAAGAAGGAAAATTTAGCAATTTTGATAGCTCATTATTTATGCCAATAATTGAAAAAATCGCAAGTTTAGCAAACCTAAAATATGAATATAAAAGTGGAGCTAGTTTTAGAGTAATTGCTGATCATATTCGTTCAGCTACATTTTTACTAGCTCAAGGCGTAACATTTGATAAAGAAGGTAGGGGATATGTCTTACGCCGTATCGTAAGAAGAGCTTTAAGACACGGATATTTACTAGGATTTAAAAGTGCATTTATGTATAAATTAGTAGATATTGTTTGTGAATTAATGGGAGAGCATTATACATATTTAAATGAGAAAAAATCTTTTGTAAAAGAGCAATTATTAAGCGAAGAAGAGAGATTTTTAAATACTATTGAAAATGGAATGAGTATTTTTAATGAAGAGCTTAAAAATACTAAAAATGTTTTTAGTGGAGAAGTTGCGTTTAAATTATATGATACTTATGGCTTTCCACTTGATTTAACTCTTGATATGTTAAGAGAAAAAAATCTTAAAATTGATGAAGACAAATTCAATGAACTAATGGCTAAGCAAAGAGAATTAGCTAAAGCAAATTGGAAAGGTAGTGGGGATAAAGCAACTCACGGAGATTTTAAAGAATTATTAGATAAATTTGGTGTAAATGAGTTCGTTGGATATGAAAATACTGAAATTAAAGCAAAATTATTAGCTGTTTTAGATGAAGAATTTAAAATTGGAATTAAAAACAAAAAAGCTTGGCTAATGTTTGATAAAACTCCACTTTATGCAACAAGTGGTGGGCAAAATTACGATTTAGGTAGTATTTATAAAAATGATAAATTAGTTGCAAATGTGCTTGAAGTTGAGAAATTTTTTGATATTAATTTAGCTTTAGTTGAAATTGTAGGTGATTTTAATGTAAATGATGAATTATTAATCAAAATTGATACCGAAAGAAGAGCAGAAATCGCAAGACATCATAGTGCTACTCACTTGCTTCATTATGCACTAAGAAAGGTTTTAGGAGAAAATGCAACTCAAGCAGGTTCATTTGTAGATTTTAATAGAATTAGATTTGATTTTAATTTTACCCGTGCATTAAACGAAGATGAGCTAAAGCAAATTAGTGATATTGTAAATGATATGATTTATAAAGCTACAAATTCAATTATTCAAATAACTGATATTGAAAGTGCAAAAAAATGCGGTGCAATGGCGCTTTTTGATACAAAATATGGCGATAAAGTAAGGGTATTGACTTTAGGAGATAGTATTGAGCTTTGTGGTGGAACTCATGTTAGCAATACTTCAGTAATTGGCGATTTTATAATATTAAAAGAAAGCGGAGTAAGTGCTGGTGTTAGAAGAATTGAAGCAATAGCAAGTAAGGCTGCTAAAGAATACTCAAGGAATTTGATTGCGGAATTTGAAAATATCAAAAAAAGTCTAAAAACAAATGATATTTTAAAGAGTTTTGAGAATTTAAAAAATGAAATAAAAGAACTAAAAGACGCTTTAAAAAATGGTACTAATAATTTAAATAGTGAGATTATTAACGGCATTAATGTTTGCGTTAGTGAATATAACGGGCTTGATATTAAAGCTGGTATAGATGAGTTTAAAAATAAATTTGATAAAGCTGTTATTGTTTTAATCGCTTGCAAAGATGATAAAGTAAACATTGCGGTTGGCTCAAAAAATACTAGCGTTAAAGCAGGAAATTTAGCTAAGATTGTAGCTCAATTTTTAGGCGGAAATGGCGGTGGTAGAGATGATTTTGCTACTGCAGGTGCAAAAGATATTAGCAAAATTAACGAAGCTTTAGCTTTAGCAAAAGATGAAATCAAGAAGGTAATATGCTAGGGCTTGATAGCTTAGTTTTACCTTATATACATTTATTAGCCGGTATTTGCTTTATTGGTCTTCATTTAGGCATTAGAGCAAATGCTGGTTTTTATTTATGTGAAGATGAAGAGAATTTACAAAAAGCACTAAGGATATTAAAAAAGCAGCTTTATGCGTTTTTTGTTTTAATGGCTGTTATGGCTTTTAGTGCTATATATGTAATGATTAATAATAGTTCTGACCCATTGTTTAATACTTTAGCATCTACACAATGGTCGCTTTATGCTTTTGCTACTTTAAATTTATTATATATTTATTATCAATTTATTTTATGTGAGAAAGAAAAAGAAAATAAATTATTGGTTTGTAATGAAAAAATAGCTTTAATTGTTTATTATTTTATCCCATTAAATATTTTGATTTCTTGTATTGGTGTGCTATTTGCTTTACTCATTAGCACTATGATTTAAGGAGATTTTTTGAAATACATTATTTATTTTATAGCTGTTTGTGGAATTTTAGGCTGTGTTGTTTTAGGATATTTTTTAAATGTTGTTGAAAATAAAGATATTGATTATAAGGAATTTGATTTAGACCTTACAACTCAATTTTATGATAGAAATGGCACTTTACTTGCAAATGTTTTTAACGAAAATAGAGCTTATGCTAGATTTGAAGAAATTCCACCAAGACTAATTGAAGCATTAATTGCCATTGAAGATACGAGTTTTTTTGAACACGAAGGAATTAATATTGATGCTATTTTTAGAGCAATTATTAAAGATATTCAAAAAGGTCGCTTAGCAGAAGGTGCTTCAACTCTTACTCAACAACTTGTGAAAAATCATTATTTAACAAGTGAAAAAAGTATTAAAAGAAAAATAAATGAAGCAATAATTAGTTATGAAATTGAAAAAAATCTAACAAAAGAACAAATATTAGAAAGATATTTAAACTTTATATTTTTAGGGCATGGATATTATGGGATTAAAACAGCTGCTGCTGGGTATTTTCATAAGGAATTAAACGAACTTAGCCTTAAAGAAATGGCTATGCTAGTTGGCTTACCAAAAGCTCCTAGCACATATGATCCTACAAAAAGAATTGATTTATCGCTTTCAAGAGCTAATGCGGTTTTAAAAAGAATGTATGATTTAGGCTGGATTAGTGAAGCTGAATATAAACAAAATGTAGCTTTAAAACCGATTGTTTATGATGAGAGTTTAACCCAAAATAAAGCTCCTTATGTAATAGATGAAGCTATTAGACAATTACAAGCTATGGGAATTGAAGACATTAAAACAGGTGGTTATAGAGTTGAACTTAGTGTTGATTTGAATACTCAAAAAATAGCTGAAGAAGCTATTAAGTTTGGATATGATGAACTTATCAAAAGAGATAAAGATATAGATTTAAATCAAATCAATGGAGCTATGATAGTTACAGAGCCTAGTAGCGGGGATATTTTAGCTTTAGTTGGTGGGGTTGATTATTATAAAAGTAATTTTAATCGTGCTACTATGAGTAATCGCCAAGTGGGTTCAAGCTTTAAGCCATTTGTATATCTTACAGCTTTAAATCTTGGCTATTCACCTGCTAGCGAGATTGCTGATATTGCAAGAGTATTTGAAACTCGTGATGCACAGGGTAAGAAAATGATTTGGAAGCCTAAAAATTATGGAAAAGATTTTAATGGTTTAATCACTCTTAAAGAAGCACTTACAAAAAGTAGAAACCTAGCTACAATTAACTTATTACTTGATACTAGCCTTAGTTTTGTTCATCAAACAATTACTAAATTTGGTTTTACAAATGTTCCACAAGATTTATCAATAGGATTAGGTTCTTTTGGGGTTAGTCCTTATAATTACGCTGAACTTTATAGCATTATTTCAAATTATGGAACAAAACAACCTATTAGATTGATTACAAAAGTTACTGATAAATTTGGTAATGAAATTGAGTTAAAAACCAAAGAAGCAGAAGAATTTGTAAAACCTGAACAAGCTTATTTAATGATTGATATGATGAAAAATGTTGTCGCAGCCGGAACTGGTGGTGCAGCAAGAATTGCAGGACTTGAAGTAGCTGGAAAAACAGGGACATCAAATAAAAGTATAGATGCTTGGTTTGTAGGTTTTACGCCTAGTATTCAAGTAATAACTTGGTATGGTAATGATAATAATAAGCCTATGAAATATTATGAAGGTGGTGCTAGAACGGCTGCTCCTGTATTTAGATATTTTATGCAAAAATATTTAGCAGAAAATCCAAATATTAAAAGAACTTTTGATATACCAAAAGGCGTTGAAAAAAGAGTAATTGATGGTAAAACTTGGTTTTATACAGACAAATCACCTTTACCAAAAGCAAGTAGAAATGATATATTAAAACAACAAGAAGAAGATGGATTAATGTTTTAGGTAAGTTATTATGAAAATATATAATAAAATTTTAAGAAGTTGTATTAAAAGAAAGTATGAGATTTTATCTTTATTTAATAATGATATTAAAACTATAAATCCTTATGCTTTTATAAGGGTTTATAATGAAATAGAAACAATAGAGGCAACACTAAAAACAATAGTGGGGGGGGGTATTACAAGAGGAGTTCTAGGCTATCACTTAGATGAATTTGGTAAAGATGATGGAACTAGTGAAGTAATTAAACAATTTTGTAAAAATAATCCAAATTTTATAGCATTTGAATATCCATATAAGGTTATACCTCCAAGTAAGACAATGTATTTAAATGATATTAAAGAAGAGTATAGATTGGATACTTATTATAATTTTGTTCTTGATAAAATTCCACTTAATAATTGGTTAATTAAAATTGATTGTGACCATATTTATAATGAAATTGCATTAAAAAAGGTATTAATGCAACCAAAAAGCATTATTGATAGTATTTATTTGCCTGCTCTTAATATGCATTATAGTGATGGTAAATTATATTTTTTAAAGAATTTTTATAAAATAGGAGATGACCATTGGTTATTGTTAAGAAATAAAGATACTAATTTTTGCATTGATAAAGATATGGGTTGTGAATTTTTAAATTATAACTTTTTTAATTTTATTAAAGCAGAAAATATAATAAGTCTTCATTTTCCGTTAATGAAAAAATCTCGTATTCATTTAGCTACTAAAGATAATTTAATTCCTTATGATGAATTTGATTTTTCACAATTAAAAATGACAGAGATTGATAAAGAATTTATTTTAAACAAAGAAAAAATTTTAAGTTATTTTAATTCCTAAGTATTTTAAATTCTAATTCAATTTAAAATCTAGTATTAATTATATATTACTATCAAATATATAGCTATATTTTATAAAGTTGAAATATTAAATTATTCACTTATTTTAAACTTTTATAATTTTTAAGAAAATATATCAAAATAGTAGCAAAACTAGGGATTAAAAATGCAAAATTTAAAAAAGTTAAAAAACTAATATAATCAATTCCGTATCCATATTTTATAAATTTTATATCAGGCGGGAATATAAATGCTATAAAAATTAAAAAACAAATAGTTATAAGCCTAAAAATTAAAGATTTTTTATTTAATTTTATATTAAGATTTGTAGAATTTGTATTAAAAATCATAATAATAACATATAAAATAAATATTAATATTATATAAAATACCCCAAAAAATACAAGTAAAACAAATAAAGGTATCAAAAATAAATCAGCACAAAATAACCAAGATTTATAAGAATTTGCCTTATAAATAAGACTTAAAAATAATATGCTAAAAAATGGTAGTATCAATATATCTATAAAATATGCTTGAAAAGTAAAAATACTTTTAATTACTCCCATTTTAAACATTAAAAAACCAAAAAACATATAAGAGCTTAAAATTAAAAGTAAAATGCCCCAAAATTTAAAAAAATCTGCTGTGCTTAAACTTGCTTTATAATTTAATAAAAATATATTTAAAAGAGTTTTTAAAAATATATTTTTAAACATTTTTATCCTTTAGATTTGATATTTGTTATTAAATTGATATATAAAATATATGTTAATATGATATTAATTTACAAAATATCTTTAATAATTGAGCTAATTTCTATAAAGCCATCAACTTCTCTTAAAAACAAATATTCATTTGAAGGTTGTTTTAGTGCTAAATAATTTTTACCTAAAATTTCATTACAATATAAATAACTAGCAAAACTCCCACTCCCACAAGCACTCTCATAAAATAAAGTCTTAATATCTCTTACCCAGACAATAGGCTCAAGACAATCACCTTGTAAATACATAAAACCACTTGCTTTTTTGTCTAAAAAATCATTATCTTTTAAATATGAATATGCAAATTCTTTTAAATTAATTTTAGATAAATCTAATTTTTTCGTATAAATAATATGAAAAATATCTCCTAAATCTACATAATATATATCATCATCAAGCTTATTTAATTTATATTCATTTTTAAATCTTAAATAATAAAAATTATCATCTTTATATAGTTTTTTAATATTATTATCTTTTATAAAATCACTGCTACTAATACCGCATAAATAATCTTTATCATTTAGTTTAATTTTTGTAGTTTTTAAATTATTAGTATCTAAAAAATACTTTCCAGCACATCTTAAAGCATTAAAACAAATCTCTCCACCTGCCATTTTTAATTCATAATCTTGTATAAAGCCAACTTGTTCAACATCTTTATGCTTAGCTAAAATCTCATTATTTATACTTTTAAAATCTAAATTATTAATTCCAACAACCAAAGCCGTAGTATTTCCCGCTGGATAATATAAATTATATTTATACATTTTTTACTCCTTTAATTTTCTTTATCTTAAACAAGCTTAGTTAAAATGGCGTAAGAGTATGGTGGATAATCGCTTTTAATTAAGAGGAAAGTCCGGGCTGCAATAAGATGAGGTTCCATCTAACAGATGGCTAGAGCAATCTAAGGGAAAGTGTAACAGAAAATAAACTTCCTAATTTTAGGTAAAGGTGAAACGGCGGGGTAAGAGCCCACCAGTGATTATGCGAGTAAAAGCAATTCAGCTTATAAACCCAACCTGCAGCAAGAAGGGGTGGTTTTTATCTTATATTTTAAACCCTTCGCTAGAGTGCTATTGTGAAATAGTAAGTAGATAAATGATTATCCAAGACAAAACCCGGCTTATAGCCATACTCTTTTAAGGATTAGGATGCAAATTAGAGTTTATTATGAAGATACTGATTGTATGGGGATTGTCTATCATACAAATTATTTAAAATATTGTGAAAGAGCTAGGAGCGAATGGTTTTTTGCTAATGAAGGAAAAGATTTATTAAAAGAAAATCCTTTTGCATTAAGAGAAATTAAGGCTATTTATAAAGCACCTGCTAAATTAGGAGATATTTTAGAAGTTAAAAATATTCTTGTAGGATTTGATAAATATTGTTTAGAATTAAAGCAAATAATTTATAAAGATGATAAAGCTATTTTTGAAGCTTTTATAAAATTAGTTCATATAAAAGATGGCAAACTATCCCCAATTAGCGAAGAATTAAAAGAATATTTGAGTAAATAATTTATATAAATTCTTTAAAATTTTCGTGATTAGCTAGTATTAGTCTTTTATCATTTAAAGCTAGAAGTTTTTTGCTAAAGCCGTTTTTGCTAAAAAGTATAAAATAATCAGGTTCAAAATCCAAATATCTAGCTTTTTGAATGAGTTTTGAATACGAGCTAATACACATTTTTTTGCCATTAAATTTCACTTCGCCTAATAAAGATATTTCGTAATTGTCATAAAAAATATCACATTCATAATCTTTGCCCCAAATACTCTTAATGCCTTTTATATTAAATCTCTTCTCGCACCACTCACAAGCGATTTGCTCGTAAATAAACGACTGATATTCATAAAATTTTTCATTAATTAATTTTAAGGCTAATTCTTTATCTTTTAAAATTATTTTCTCCATTGCTTTTAAAAAATAAAAATAAAATCTAGTGTAATTAGAATTAAAAATAACTTTATTTTGTGGATAAAATCTCTTAAAACTCAATAAATCATTATTTAATTCAAGTCTTAAAAAACCACGATTAATCAAGGAATGAAAGCTTTTTCTAGCTTTAAATCTTGAGCCGTATTTGTTGATAGAAAACTCCAAGCGAGATTTTCTAGCGTAGTGAATTAGTGCCTTGCATTCGCTTTCATTTATTTCAAATTCGTAAGGATTATATGTATTTACTAGCTCGTTTATATAATAATTAATATCATTTAAACTAGGTTTAAAACTCTTATCTCCAAACACAGAATAAAAGTCTAACGCTTCGTCTAAATAAAAATGCGGATATCTTTTAATAAAGTCTAAAAATTCTATAACTACCCCTTAATTTTTTTGTGCTAATTTTACTTTAATTATTTTTACAAAGGGCAAAAATGCAAATTAGTGAGCTAAAAAGCGACATAATTTTAGATGAAAATACAAAATATTTTGATTACACAGCAAGTGCTTTGGCACTAAAATCAATTGAATTAAAAATGCAAAATATTTTAAAAACATATGCCAACACTCATTCAGATAGTGCAAAAAATTCAAAAATAACAAGTAAATACTATAAAGACGCAAAAAGCTATATCAAAAAAAGCTTAGGATTAAATTCTAATTATAGCTTGATTGCTTGTGGGAGTGGCTCAACTGCGGCTATTAAAAAATTTCAAGAATTATTAGGAATATATGTTCCACCGCTTATTAAACAGCGTTATTTTAATGATATTGCTAAAAATACTTTGCCTTTAGTAATTGTTAGTGCGATTGAACACCATTCAAATGAGCTTAGTTTTAAAGAAGGTTTATGCGAGTGCATTAGACTAAATCATAGGGATTTTAATAGTGATTTATACGAGCTTGAAAGAATTTGCAAAAAGAACGCTAATAGAAAAATAATAATGAGTTTTAATGCCGTTAGCAATATCACAGGAGTTAGAGCAAACCTTGCAAAAATCAGCGAAATTGCGAAAAAATATAAAGCGATTTTAGCAATTGATGCAAGTTCGGCTATACCTTATGAAAATATTGAAATTCCGTTTGATGCTTTATTTTTTTCAGGACATAAAATGTTAGGCGGAGTTGGCACGAGTGGATTTTTAGCTATTAAAAATGAGCTTATTGGCAAAATTCCTACATTTGCAGCTGGTGGGACGGTTGGCTATGTTAGTAGGAGTAATTATGAGTTTTTAGACGATGCTGAAAGCCTTGAAGAGGGTGGAACTCCTGCGATTTTACAAGTTATTAAAAGTGAATTAGCTTTTAGGATTAGAGATGAAATAGGGCTTGGGGTGATTAAAGAAAAGGAAAATATCTTAAAAGAATATTTTTTAAACGCTATTAAAAAAGTGCAATTTAAATACAAAATCACACTATACGCTGCAAATATTAAGGATAGATTGCCTATATTTTCACTAAATTCTACAGGCGTTAGCCCTTATGATTTAGCTAGGGTTTTAAGCGATGATTATGGGATAGAAACTCGTGCTGGGTGTGCTTGTGCTGGTCCTTATGCACATGATTTATTAAATTATGTGGATAATCAAAATTTCAATGCTAAGCCTGGATTTTTAAGAATAAGTTTGCATTATACTCACGAATTAAGCGATATTGATTATTTGATTAACTCACTTTGCAAAAGCATAGAAAAGCTAAATAAGAATTTAAAATAAGGAATATTTATTAGCAAAGTAATTATGAATTTAAAAGGACTTGGTGCTTTAAGTATTCCAAGAGTGTTTTTTAATATGCAATTAATTTCAAAATTAAATGCTTTAAAAAAGTTAAAAAATGATGAGATTTTACATATAAAAAATAGATTGAATTATTACAATAAAATTAATGATTTTTTTGAGCTAAAAAAGATAGAAAATGTAGAGCATTCTAAATTAGGCGAAAACTTATTAAAAAACACTTCATATTCTTTTGATTTTTACAAGGTTAGCAAATATTTTCATAAAGATTTAAAGATAAATAAATTCTTTTATGATTGTTCTAGCGAGTTTTTAAATACTATAACAAAATCAAGACCAATTTATAGTAAAAATGTGATTTTAAAGCTTGATATCAGAAGGCATTTTTGTTTTTTAAATGATAAAAATGATTTTAAAGATAAAGTGGATTTGGCTGTTTTTATGGGTGCTTGTGTTCAACAAAATAGAATAGATTTTATTAATAAATTTAAAGATTGTAAAAGACTAAATCTAGGTAATGTAAATAAGAAAAATAGGTCAGGTTATTTAAGCAAGGAAGAGCAGCTTAAATATAAATTTATAATCTCTCTTGAAGGTTGGGATGTTGCTACAAATCTTAAATGGATAATGAGTTCAAATTCTATCGCAATTACTCCAAGATTAAAATATGAAACTTGGTTTATGGAAGGAAAATTAATTCCTAACGAGCATTTTTTATTAATTAAAGATGATTTTAGTGACATTTTAGATGTAATGGATAATGCTTTAACTAATGATAAATTAGTAAAAAAAATTATTAAAAATCAAAATGAATATATACAACAATTTTTAAATCCTAATATAGAAGAGTTGCTTGGTATTTTGGTTTTAGCGAAGTATTTTTATTATTCAAATCAAATTAAATTAGATAATTTTGTAATTGAATTATTTGATGGAATTTAAAATATATAAATTTTATTTTAAACTTTATTAATATTTAATATGAATTAAAGTAAAAATAATTTAATATTTATTAAATATTTTTAAAGGAGAGTTTATGAGAAAGATTGTATTTTTAGGTGCTGGGTATGCAAATTTAAGCCTAATTAAAAAGATTAAAAAGAAAAATCTAAGAAAAGCAGAATTTATACTAATAAACAATAATTCTTATCATTATAAAACGACAGAACTACACAAAATAGCAGCAAGAGAAAGCGAAAAAGACATAGTGATAAATCTAAAAAGCATACTGCCTAAAGATATAACCTTAATTTGTGATAATGTAAAAAGTATTGAAAATGGCAAGGTTATTTGTGAGAATGCAAATTATGATTATGATGAGCTTTATGTTGGACTTGGTGCGAGTGTAAATACTTTTGGCATTGCTGGACTTGATGAATGCTTAAATATTATAAATTATAAAAACGCTTTAAAAACTGCTGAAACACTTTATAAAAATCTTGAGCTTTATGAGAATAAAAATGTAATTATTTGTGGTGCGGGGCTTAGCGGAGTAGAGCTTTGTGGCTCAATTGCTACAACTTGCAAAAATCTAGGAATTAGTATTAATTTATATTTGGTTGAAGCAATGGATGAGATTTTGCCTGTTTATACTAAAGATTTAGCTAAAAAAGCTAGAAATTATTTAGAAAATCTAGGCGTAAAAGTTCTAAGCTCTCATAAAATAATCAAAAAAGTTGATGATAAATTATTCTTAAACGATGAAAATAATTATATAAAAGCAAAAACTATAATTTTTACAGCTGGAGTTAAGGGTAGCGAAGTGATTGCAAATAGTGGCTTTAATCACAAAAATAATAGAGTTTTAGTAAATGAATATTTAATGGCACCTAATTTTGATAATTGTTATGTTTTAGGAGATTTAGCGATTGTTTCAAATTTCGCACCTACTGCACAAATTGCTTGTAAGCAAGGAAAATACCTAGCAAAAAGACTAAATGCAAGACTTGAAGGAATTGAGTTTAACGAACCTTTTAAATACAATGATAAAGGTAGCATTTGTTCGGTTGGAAAAGACTATGCAATAGGCGTTATTTTAGGTAAAACTTATAGTGGTTTTATGGCAAAAAGTCTTAAAAAATTAACCGAAATAGAATGGAGTGAAACTCTAAAGTAAAATATTAAAACAATTTTAAGAATTTGAAATTCTCATTTCAAATTCTTAAATCTCAAAATCTCTTTTATACTATTTATTACATAATTTATCTCATCGTTATTGATTACATAAGGTGGCATAAAATAAATCGTATTGCCAAGTGGTCTTAAAAGCAACCCATATTCAAGTGCTTTTAGATACACTTCAAGCCCAAATCTAGGATTAAAATGCTCTATATCAAATGCAAATACCATTCCTTGATGCCTAACATTTCGCACACTTTTAAATTCAGCAAATCCTTGCCAAAGTGAGTTTATATACTCGCTTTTAATTTTATTTTGATTTATAACATTATTTTTATTAAATATATCCAAAGTTGCATTCGCAGCAGCACAAGCAAGTGCATTTCCTGTATAGCTATGTGAATGCAAAAATGCCTTGTATTCGCTATATGGAGCATAAAATTCATTATAAATTTCATCATTTGTAATTACTACACTAATTGGTAAATACCCACCGCTAAGCCCTTTGCTAAGGCATAAAAAATCAGGCACAATTTCACACTGCTCTAAAGCAAACATAGTCCCGCTTCTTCCAAATCCAACGGCAATTTCATCAAAAATTATATCAATATCATAAGATTTTGCTAACCAACAAGCCTTTTTGATAAACTTAGCTGAATACATATTCATTGAACCTGCACACTGAATTAAAGGCTCAAGGATAAAGGCATTTATGTTTTTATGCTCTTTTTCAAGTAATTTTTCAAGCTCTTTTAATTCATTTTCATAATCTAGTCCACTTGGTGCAGGGGTGTTTAAGCATTCAAGCAAAAGTGGTTTATAAGTCTTTTTATAAAGTTCAACATCGCTTACGCTTAGTGCAGCTATCGTTTCTCCGTGGTAAGAATTATTAAGTGATAAAAATTTGTTTTTTAATTTTCCTTGCAAAAGATTTTTATGAAAACTCATCTTAAGTGCTACTTCAACAGCACTTGAGCCATTATCAGCATAAAAGCATTTATTAAGCTTAGTTGGTAGTAAATCAGTAAGTCTTTTTGATAATCTTATAATGCTTTCGTGAGAAAATCCAGCCATTATGATATGCTCTAAGGTGTTTAATTGCTCGTAAATTTTGCTATTTATATAATCATTGCTATGTCCGAAAAGATTTACCCACCAAGAGCTAACGCAATCAATATATGATTTATCATTAAAATCATATAAATACACACCTTTTGCCCTTTTTATAGGGATTAATGGCACAAATTCGTGCTCTTTCATTTGTGTGCAAGGGTGCCAAATATGTGCTAAATCAAGTTTTACTAATTCTTCTTGCATTTATAACTCCTTTATAAATTTTAATTAAAATTATTATAAAGGATAAAAATGCAAAACTTATTAAATGAATTAAAAAAAGAAAATAATTTTAGAGAACTAAAAAGATTTAAAAATGATGGTAAATTTGTGATTTTTAATGATAAAAGACTGCTTAATTTTGCTAGTAATGATTATTTAGGAATTGCAAGTAGCGGTGAGCTTGAACGGGAGTTTTTAAAAAATCATTTTGCACTTAGCTCAAGTGCTAGTAGAAGTCTTGGTGGCGGTGGAGATGAATACTTTTTGTTTGAAGAATACTTATCGTCTTTATATAAAAATGAAGCGCTTTTATTTAGTAGCGGGTTTTTGCTAAATTATAGTTGTTTAAGTGCTTTAGCTACTTTAAAAAATACGCTTTTTTTAGCTGATAAAAAAGTTCATGCAAGTATTATTGATGGCATAAAGCATTCTAATTTTAAACGCTTTAAACACAATGATATAAATGATTTAGAAAAATTATTGCAAACGAATTTAAATTATGAAAAAATCATAATAATTTGCGAGAGTTTATATAGTATGGATGCAGATTTTGCACCACTTGATAAGCTTTTAGAACTTAAGAAAAAATATAAAAATATTATGCTTTATGTTGATGAAGCACATAGTGTTGGTTCACTCGGCATTAATGGGCTAGGACTTGGATACTTAAAAGACATTGATTTTTTAGTTCTTACATTTGGTAAAAGCATTGCTAGTATGGGTGCTGCGATGATTTGCTCAAAAGAAGCAAAAGATTTTTTTATAAACAAGGCTAGGGGGTTAATTTATTCAACCGCTTTACCACCTATTAATGTAGCTTATTCGCATTTTGTGTTTTCAAAATTGGCTAATTTTGATAAATTAAGAGAGCATTTACAAAATCTTAGCTCATATTTAAATGAATTGCTAAAAGATAAAATAAAGGGCGTTAGTTATATAAAAATGATAGTTTTAGGAGATAATGAAAAAGCTAATTTTTACTCGGCAAAACTTATGCAAAAAGGCTTTTATGCTCCAAGTATAAAAACTCCAACCGTGGCTATTAAAGATACAGGAATAAGACTATCAATAAATGCTAGTATGGATTTTAGCGATTTAGATAATTTTGCTAAGGCTTTTTATGAAATTTGAGTTTTTACATAAAAATAATTCTAGTGATTTGGTGTTATTTTTCGGTGGTTTTGGCTTTTTACCGAGTGCTTATAATTTAGCTTCTAGAAATGATGTTTTAATGGTTTATGATTATTTGGAATTTGATTTAGGATTTTTAGAGATTTGTAAAACTTATAAAAGCATTAAACTAATCGCTTTTTCAATGGGTGTTATGGTGTCTTGCAAGTGCGATTTAAGTTCGCTTAATATCGTGCAAAAAATAGCGATAAATGGCACTATAAAAGGTATTGATGATGAGTTTGGAATTAGCGAAAAGCTTTTTAAAATTACGGCTAAAAGATTTGATAAAGAAAGCTTTTTAAATAATTGTGGCGGGATAAATAAGGCATTTAATCAAAATCCTAAAGATGAGCTTTTAAGTATTATAGAAATTTCTAAAAAGCCTTGTATTTGGCAAGATTATGATTTGGCATACTCATCAAATGATGATAAAATTTTCCCACAAAATGCACTTTTAAAAAGCTTTAAAAATATTAATAAAATTAATGCTTCTCATTTTTGCTTTGATGAGTTTTTAAGCTGGGATGAAATATGAAAAGTTTTTTAAGAGCAAAAGATACTTATTTTAAAAATGCTATCGTGCAAAATGATATGAGAGAAGTTTTACTTAGCGAAATAAATGGGCGTTTTGATAGGGTGCTTGAGCTTGGCTCAAATAGGGGCGAGTTTAGCAAAATGGTAGCTAAAAAGATAGAATTTAGTGAGTTTTATTGCGTAGATATTAATGATTTTAGCTGTGATTATGGTAAGGAATTTATTTTCGTAAAGCACGATTTAAGAGATTTTGAAAACTCATTTTTAGCTAAAATGGATTTTGATTTAGTTATTTCAAATGCGTGTTTTCAGTGGCTTGATTTAGCAAAATTAATAAATGAAATTTCTAAATCAAATTCTAAGCTAATTTTTAGCACTTTTGGAGTGAATAATCTTTGGCAAATTAAAGAGCATTTTGGCATAGGGCTTGAGTATTTAAATATTGATGAAATAGAGCGGATTTTAAAGCCGTATTATAAAAATATAAAGATTTTTGAGAAAGATTATGAGCTAAATTTTAGCTCAAGTATTGAGCTTTTTAGGCATTTAAAACTTAGTGGAGTAAATGCCTTTAGCGGGGTATTTTTAGGTAAAAATGATTTAAAAATCTTTAATGATAAATATCACAATACCTTAAACTACCACGCCATTTTTGTTAGTGCTAGTAAATGATTTAATCAAGTTCTAAATTCATTTAGTTTTGAGTTTAATTTTTCTGTAATGTTGCTAAGATGATTTGCTGCTCCTGCTATTTCTTCTACGCTTCTTGCGTTTTCGTGAGTTATTTGATTTATATTATCCATACCTAGCAATATATCATCCATTGCTTTGCTAGTATTTATGTAATCATTTACCGTGTTATTAGATATTTCAATAACCATATTCATAGCATTATTCATATCTTTCATAATTTTTTGCGTATCTTCAGAAAGATGGGTTAAATCGCTAATTTGTTTAGCGTTTATACTCATTTGTTCGCTTGCATCTTTAATACCTTGAACTATAACACTTATTGTTGCATTTATTTCACTAAGGCTTTTTTGAGTTCTCTCTGCTAAACTTCTTACTTCATCAGCTACTACAGCAAATCCTCTACCATGCTCTCCTGCTCTTGCTGCTTCAATTGCAGCATTTAATGCAAGTAAGTTAGTTTGGTCTGCTACATCGTTAATTATTTCTAAAATAGATTTAACATTATCAGCATCGTGGCTAAGTTTGATAATTTTATCTGATACTTCTGATTCTAAATTTGCACTTTGAATAATTTTTGTATTTAATTCTGAAATAGATTTATTTACATTATTAATATATGTAATTGCATCAACTAATTTTTCTTTACCATTACTAGCAGCATTTACACCACTATCTAATGCTTGTTTTGTAGTGTCGCCTTTATTTGCTATATTTTCAACAATATTAGCACTTTGCTCAACACTTTGACCTGTATTTAAAGAACTTTGAGAAAGCTCATTTGCTACACTAGCATTTTCGCTACTTATATTTTTAGCATCTACGATTAATAATCTAACTTTTTCTATAAAATCATTAATAGCTTTACTTGTTGCTGCTATTTCATCTTTACCATTTATAGGAAGTTTTTGAGTTAAATCTCCATCTCCACTACTTAATTCAGTAGCTCTACTTGTAAGATAATTAAGTGGTTTAGAGATTTGAAATAATACAAAAAATATCAATATCGCAAGTATTATTATCCCAATAATCACTGCGTATGTTATGAATTTAATTCCAAAACTACTGATTTTATCATTCATACCTTTATTGATTGTATTGATTTTTTGCATACTTTCACTTAAGCTTATGCTACAAGCATAGATAATTCCCATACCTGTATCTTTTTGAGCGTATATTAAAACTTCTTTTTCTTTATCTAAAGCTTTATCAAAAAAAGTTGTCCTAACAAAACCACCATCTTTATCTTGAGCAGCTTTAATAATATCTCTTATGTAATAATCTCCGTTTTTTCCTTGAGCATCATAGTTGTTTTTGCCTATTCTATCTTGGATATAATGAACTAGATAATTTCCCTTTTCATCCATAGCAAAAAAATTCACTAATTTATTATGCAAATCCATATCTTTTAAATAAATCAGCGTATTTTGGTAAGCTTCGTTTTTACCTAAACCTTTTGAAATCGCTTCTGTATAAATATTATCAGTTATATCATTTATAGCATAAATAATACTTTTAGCAGTGTTTTGTGCATCATCTAAGACTAATTTTTCAATAGATACATCAGTATCATTGCTAATTGATTTCATCGCACTATTTGATAAATAAATCATACTAGAGCATAAAATCACTAAAGACACAGCAATTATAATTGCTAATTTTTGAGATATTTTCATTTTTACTCTCCTAATAATTTTTATTACAATGAAAATATTATCAAAAAATTAATTTTTTATTCTTAGCCCTTTAAATATCTATATGATAGTAGTTAAATATGTGTTAATGGGGGGGGGGTTCTTAATTTGTAATATGTATGAATAATGTCATTTATTAAAATTTTAATAAATAAATAAATTTTTAATATTAAAAAGTAAGCAAAAAATGCTTACTTTATTTACTCAAGTTCTAAATTCATTTAGTTTTGAGTTTAATTTTTCTGTAATGTTGCTAAGATGATTTGCTGCTCCTGCTATTTCTTCTACGCTTCTTGCGTTTTCGTGAGTTATTTTATTGATATTATTAACTCCTGATAATATATCATCCATAACCTTGCTAGTGATTATATAATCATCTACGGTTTGATTTGAAATTCCTATTACATTATTCATAGCTTCATTCATATCGTTCATAGTTTTTTGAGTATTATCAGCTAATTTTGTTAGTTCCCCAATGCTTTTTGCATTTAGGCTCATTTGACCACTTGCATCTTCTATACCTTGTGTTATAACACTTATTGTTGCGTTTATTTCTACTAATGAATGCTGGGTTCTTTCTGCTAATTTTCTTACTTCATCAGCTACTACGGCAAACCCACGCCCATGCTCTCCTGCTCTTGCAGCTTCAATTGCAGCATTTAGTGCAAGTAGATTAGTCTGGTCTGCTACATCATTTATCATTTCTAAAATAGATTTAACATTATCAGCATCTTGACTAAGTCTTACTATCTTATCTGATACTTCAGCTTCTAAATTCGCACTTTGCATAATTTTTGTATTTAATTCTGAAATAGATTTATTTACATCATTTATATATTTTAGAGCATTTACTAATTGATTTTTACCATCTTCTGCAGCTTTAACTCCGATTGCTAGAGTAGAGTTTGCACTATCTCCTTTATTAGCTACATCTCTTACTATCACTGAGCTTTGCTCAACACTTTGACCTGTATTTAAAGAACTTTGAGAAAGTTCATTTGCCACACTAGCATTTTCACTACTTATATTTTTAGCATCTACGATTAATAATCTAACTTTTTCTATAAAATCATTAATGGCTTTACTTGTTGCTGCTATTTCATCTTTACCATTTACAGGTAATTTTTGAGTTAAATCTCCATCTCCACTACTTAATTCAGTAGCTCTACTTGTAAGATAATTAAGTGGTTTAGAGATTTGAAATAATACAAAAAATATCAATATCGCAAGTATTATTATCCCAATAATCACTGCGTATGTTATGAATTTGATTCCAAATTCATTTATGTGAGAGTTCATATCGTCGTTGATTTTTTGTATTTCTTTCATTCCTTCATCTAAATCCACGGTGCAAGCATAGATAATTCCCATACCTATATCTTTTTGAGCGTATATTAATACATTTCTTTCTTTGTTAATCATAGAATCAAAAAACTTAGTTTTAACATATCCACCATCTGGGTTTGCTGATGATTTGATTAAATCTTGAATAAAGTATTTTCCATAAATATCTTTGTCATTTATATGATTTTTACCAACTCTTGCTTGAACATAATGAACTAGGTAGGTTCCATCTTCATCCATTGCGAAAAAATTCACTAATTTATTATGTAAATCCATATTGCTTAAGTATTTTATGGTGTTATTGTATGATACTTCTTTACTAATGCCTTTACTTTTTAAATCTAAATATAACTGGTCTGTCATATGATTTACACTATATACAACGCTTTGAGCAGTTTTTAAAGCATCGTCTAAGACTAATTTTTCAATAGATACATCAGTATCATCGCTAATTGATTTCATCGCACTATTTGATAAATAAATCATACTAGAGCATAAAATCACTAAAGACACAGCAATTATAATTGCTAATTTTTGAGATATTTTCATTCTCATTCTCCTATTGATAATAATTTCTAAATTAAGCTCCGTATATTAGCATAAAATTTACTTTTTATTCTTAAGCCTTTAAATATCTATATAGCAATGCTTTAATATGTGTCAATGGGGGGGGGGTATCTTAAGTTGTAACAAATAAAATAAATATTAATTTAATAGTATTTTGAATTTTTTTAAAAAAATATAAAAATTTTTATATAAATTATTTATGGAATTTGGATTTAAAATTCAAATTCCATAAAATTTTTTTAGCAACTCTTAGCTACTTCATAGCCACTTTTTAAGATGAGTTCTACATCTTTATGTTTTTCTTCGCCTTTTGTAGTCAGATAATCTCCTAGCACGATAGCGTTTATCCCTGCTTCAAACATAGCTTTAAAATCATCTTTAAATGCAAATTCTCTACCACCTGCAGCCATTAGTCTTGTATTTGGTAGTTTTTCTTTTGCAAGTTTTATTATATTAATAGCTTCTTCTTTGGTGATTTCTTTAGCTTTTATTTTTAAAGCTTCATTTTTTATATAAAAATTAATTGGACTTGTGTGCGGCTTTAAAGTCGCAAGAGCGTCAAGTAATTCAGCTCTTTGTTCATCGCTTTCGCCTAAGCCAAAAATCCCACCACAGCAAATGCCAAGTCCAGCATTTATAGCGTTTTGATTAGTTTCATATCTTTCTTCATAAGTATGAGTTGTGCAGATATTTTTAAAATTGCTTTTGGCGGTTTCTAGGTTGTGATTATAACTATCTATTCCATGCTCTTTTAAAAATACTAAATCCTTATAACTAGCTCTTCCATTGCAGCCAATTAGGTGTAAATGTAAGCCACTTTCTTTAATAGCACTTGCTGCTCTTGCAATAAAATCTAGCTTTTTACTGTCAATTCCACGACCAGAAGTAACAAGGCAAAATCCTAAAGCACCAGCTTCACTAGCTATTTTTGCTTCGTTTAAAATAGTATTAATATCCTTATAATCATATACATTAATATTTGTATTATAATGCTTACTTTGGGTGCAATACGCACAATCTTCGCTACAATTTCCACTTTTTACATTGCAAATTGAACATAAAAATATTTCTTTCATTTTATATCCTTTACTTGTTAAAATACAATTTATTCTAACTAAAAAGGATAAAAATGTATATATGTGGCATTCATACTGACGCTGGTAAAACTCATTTATGTGTTGCTTTGTGTAAAGCTTTTAATTATTCTTATTTTAAAATAGTTCAAGCAGGTTGTAATAAAGACAGCGATATTTTAAGGCGTTTTGTAAAGAATGTAAAAGTTCATAAAGAAGGGATATTTTTAAATACTCCTGCATCACCACACATAGCAAAAAAGCTTGATAATATTGAATATTCTATAAATGATTTAATCTTGCCTAATGATGATAAAATGATTATTGAATTAGCTGGGGGTCTTTTTTGTCCTATTGATGATAATTTAACTATGATTGATTTTATGAAAAAACATAAGCGCAAAGTAATTTTAGCTGCTAGGAATTATTTGGGTATGATAAATCATACAATTTTAAGCATAAAAGCATTGCAAGATAATGGTTTTGATATTGTTTGTGTCGTGATGATTGGCGAGATTGATACTAGACTTGATGAGTTTATTTATAATTATACGGGCGTAAATATAGCTCATTTAGAGTATTTTGATGAGTTTAACATAGATGAAAAGATACAAGAATTTAAAAATGAAATTGAAAAATATTTAAGGAGTTAGTTTTGGAAATAATTTATGTGATTTTGGCTATTTTGTTTTTAGTAATTATTATGGTTATTTTTACTTATAATTCTTTAATAGCAAGAAGAAATGATGTAAAAAATACTTATTCAAGTATTGATGTTGAGCTTCAGCAAAGATATGATTTAATACCTAATTTAATAGCTTCTATAAAAGCTTATTTTGAATACGAAAAAGATACTTTAGAAAATATTGTAAAACTTAGAGAAAATGCTATGTATTCAAATAATACTAAAGAAAAATTTGCTTTAAATAACGAACTAAGTAAAGCTTTAGGGAATTTAAATATCAAACTTGAAAATTACCCTGATTTAAAGGCAAACTCAAGTGTTAATAATCTTTTAAATGCTTTAAAAGATTGTGAAGAGCAAATTAGTGCTGCTAGAAGAGCTTATAATTCAGCAGTTACAAGTTATAACAATTATTGCGAGAGTTTTCCAAATAATTTAATAGCTAATGCTTTTAATTTTATAAAAGCTGATTTTTATGAAGTAAAAGATGAAATTAAAAGCAATCCTAATGTAAAAGATTTATTTAAATGATTAAAACATTAAAACTTATTTTTATAGTTTTAGTTGTTTTTGCATTTTATAAATTATGTTTAGCAATAGATGATTATTATATTAGTAAGGATATGAATTTAATTCATTTTAGTCATTTTTTATATTTAGCGGTATCTTTAATATTACTTGCTTTATTAATTTATACTCTTAATCTTTTTTTATATGTATTGCCGTTTTTTTATAAACATAATTTCGTTTTGATTGAAGATAAGAAAAAATATAAAGATACATTAATAGCTTCTGATAGGGCATATATTTTTAATGCTTATAGAAAAAATGGTTTAGATATTTTGTTTTGTTCTTTTTTAAAAGTTGATAGTATAGGTATGTTTGATGTTAAGATTAAGTATTTAAGCATTGATTTTTTTGGAACTTATATAAGGGTTAAGAAGAAAATTCATAATAATTTTGGTATTTTTGCTAATAGGAGATTGCTATTTTTATATTTTAATAATGGAATTTTATTTAATCAAAAGATTAGTTATTTGAGTGATAATGTAGAATTTAATAAAAAATTTATTTTATATCCTAGTGATATGGTTAAGGATTTTAAATTTTTAAATCCTAAAAAATTAAGAAATATCGTAACAGCTGCAAAATATATAAATCATAGATTTAGTGTGATTTATGGTGATGAATATTTAGAAATTTATATTCATAATTTTTTATTTTCTTCTAATATTGAGAATGAATTTAAAAGTGTTTTAAGAATTATAAAAGAATTTAATGAGGCAAAATGATAGAGTTGTTAAAAGTTTTTAGAATAATTTGTATTGTGTGTTTGGCAATATATTTAATTTGGGGTATTGCTAGGCAATTTCAAAATATTTATATAATGTTTATTTTGATAGTATTTATTATAATTTCATCATTTTTTATTAGCTATATTCAGTATAAAAATATAATCAAACCATTTTTCATTAGCAATAGTTTTAATGAAATATCAAATATAAGCGATATTAAAAAAGGCATAATTAATAGTGAAAGTTTAAATATAGAATTTGCTTATAATAAAGATGATTTAGATATTTTAAAGGTTAATATTAAAAATACTTATTACACACAAAAAGATAAAAAAAGAGAAAAAGATATTTTTAAAGGAATTTATATTCGTAAAAAAAATATAAAAATGAAAGATTTTATAATAGTTAGTAATAGCGATATTAAGGATATTTTAGGAGTTAAAGAGCCTTTAATTTTACTTGATAATGTAGATTTTAATAAATATTTTAAATTGTATTCTAATAATAATTTAGAAGTTTTTAAATTCTTAAATCCTAAGAAATTAGATATTATTAGTAATAATGCAAAACTTATTAATCACAAAATAAGTCTTTTTTATAAAGATAATTATTTGCATATTTATATTCATAATTTTTCTTTTAGTGAAAATATTGCAAAAGAATTTAAAAGCATAATAAATATTGTTAACGAGTTTTAAAAAATGTGAGAATTTGAAACACGAAATTAAAAGTATATGCTATTATAAGTTATAATTTTATTTTTGTTATATTTATAACATTAAAATTGTCAGAATTTTATATCAGGAGAGAAAATGAAAAGAGAAGAAATAAAAGAATTAATAGATATGTTTGCTCAAGCAAATATAGGCAAAATCAAAATCAAAGAAGGCGATTTTGAAATTAGCTTAGAAAAGCAAGGAACGGTTGTTGAATGCGCACCAATTCCTGCAGTAATGCCACAAAGTGCCCCAGCACCAATTAATGTAAATGTAGTAAATGAAGCACAACCTGCTAAAAACACTCATCCAGCAATTACAAGCCCAATGGTAGGAACATTTTATCAAGCACCAAGTCCAGGGGCAGCTAGTTTCGTAAAAGTTGGTCAAACAGTGAGAAAAGGCGATACAATTTGCATTATTGAAGCTATGAAAATTATGAATGAAATTGAAGCTGAATTTGATTGCAAAATCGTAAGCGCTTTAGTAGAAGATGGACAACCTGTGGAGTATGGAACAGAATTATTTGCAGTTGAAAAACTATAAGTAGGTTGCAATGAGAGAGATTAAAAAGATTTTAATTGCTAATCGTGGAGAAATAGCTCTAAGAGCTATTAGAACGATTAAAGAAATGGGTAAAGAAGCTATTTGTATATATTCTAGTGCTGATAAAGACGCTTTATATTTAAAATATTGTGATGCTAGTATTTGCGTTGGTGGTCCAAAATCAAGCGAGAGTTATTTAAATATCCCATCAATTATTAGTGCTGCTGAATTATGTGGTGCTGATGCGATTTTTCCTGGATATGGGTTTTTGAGTGAAAATCAAAATTTCGTAGAAATTTGTGAGCGTCATAATATTAAATTCATAGGTCCTAGCGTAGAAGCTATGAATACTATGAGTGATAAAAGTAAAGCTAAACAAGTTATGAAAAGAGCAGGTGTTCCAGTAATCCCAGGTAGTGATGGGGCTATTAGTGGAGTAGAAGTTGCAAAAGAATTAGCTGAAGAAATGGGCTATCCTGTTATTTTAAAAGCTGCTGCAGGTGGTGGTGGCCGTGGTATGCGTGTGGTTGAAAAGGCTGCTGATTTAGAAAAAGCATATTGGTCTGCTGAAAGCGAAGCTACAAGTGCATTTGGTGATGGTAGAATGTATATTGAAAAATACATTAAAAATCCACGCCATATTGAAGTGCAAATCATAGGAGATAGTTTTGGAAATGTTATTCATATAGGTGAGCGTGATTGCTCTATGCAAAGAAGACATCAAAAGCTAATAGAAGAAAGTCCAGCTAGAATTTTAGAGCCAGCTACTAGAGAAAAATTATTAGAAACTGCTATAAGAGCAGCTAAAGCTATTGGATATGAAGGTGCAGGGACATTTGAGTTTTTATTAGATGATTATCAAAACTTTTATTTTATTGAAATGAATACAAGATTACAGGTTGAGCATTGCGTAAGTGAAATGTGTAGTGGAGAAGACATTATTCGTCATATGATAAATGTAGCTGAAGGAAAAGCTCTACCTAAACAAGAAGAGATAAATTTTAAAGGTCATTCAATTGAGTGCAGAATTACTGCAGAAGACCCTAAAACATTTACACCTTGTCCTGGGACAATTAGTAGATATACAGCTCCTGCAGGTGCAAATGTGAGAATGGAAAGCCATGTTTATCAAGGATACAGCGTTCCTCCGTTTTATGATAGTATGATAGGTAAGCTTGTTGTGTGGGCTCCTACAAGAGAGATGGCAATTCATAAGATGAAATGTGCTTTACAAGAATTAATAGTAAGTGGTATTAAAACTACAAAAGATTTTCATATTTCTATGATGGAAAATCCTGATTTTATAAACAATAAATTTGATACAAACTATTTATCAAGAAGATAATTTCTAAATGAAATTCTTTAAGAATTTCATTTAGTCCTAAGTAATGCTATGAAAGAAATTAATTTTTATAAATTATCTTTAAATATTTATTTAGAAATGCTACTTCGTTTTAGCTCTATTGTCATAAATACTATTATGATTAGTAGATACAATGTGTTTTTAATAGGAGCTATGAGTAGTGCAAATCAGATTTTTATAATAGCTACAACTATATTTTCATTCCTTTCAATTGGTTCAAGTGTATTAATATCTCAAGCTTTAGGCGCTAATAACAAAAACTTAGCAATAAGGTCAGCTCATATTAGTATATCTTTTAATATGGTTTTAGGTATTTTGATATTTTTTATAATTAATTTTTTTGATGGCAATATGCTTAGGTTGTTAAATGTTCCTAATGATATATTTGATTATTCATTAATATATTTACAAACTATAGCTTATGTAATATTGTTAGATTGCTTAAATATAGCTTTATCATCTGTCATTAGAACTTATGCTAAGGCTAAGGAATTAATGATTGTATCGCTTATTATGAATGCAGTTAATATTGTTTTTAATGCTATATTTTTATATAAATATGATTTAGGCTTATTTGGAGTGGGAATTTCAAGTGTAATTTCTAGGATAGTAAGCCTTGCAATGCTAATTTATATATATTTTAAGATTGCAAAACTTAAGATTTATTTTGAGCTATTTTTTAAAATTAATAAAAAAATATTAAAAAATATTTTGACAATAGGTGGCTTTAGTGCAGGAGAAAATCTACTATGGTCAGCACAATATATGGTTATTTTTGCTTTTGTTGGATTATTAGGAAAAGATGCTTTAAGTATTCAAAGTATATTTTTTCAAATTTCAATGTTTATATTTACTACTAGCTCTGCATTAAGTGTGGCTAATGAGATAATCATCGGTAGGCTAGTTGGTGCAAAAGAATTTGAAAAAGCGTATAAACAAAGTTTTAAAGTATTAAAAATTGCAATAATTTGTAGTTTAGTATATGCTAGTTTTGTTTTTTTAATTCAAGATTATATATTTCAAGCACTTAGTTTAAGCAATGAATTAATAAATATTATAAAACCGCTTTTTATAATAAGTTTTTTCTTAGAAAGTTCAAGAGCTTTAAATATAGTAATGGTTAATTCTTTAAGGGCTAGTGGGGATGCTGCTTTTCCTTTTTATGCTGGAATTGTTTTTATGTGGGGAGTTAGCGTTCCTTTAGCTTATATTTTAGGGATACATTTACATTTTGCTATGGTTGGAATATGGAGTGCTTTTGTAGTTGATGAACTTTTAAGAGGACTTGCTAATACATATCGTTGGAAAAGTAAAAAATGGCAAAGCAAATCAGCTGTATAAATATCTTTTAAAAGATATTTATATTTTATGATTTAGTGTTGTTGTGCTTTTAAATTCTTGTTTGTATCCGTTAGTTTCTATGCTATCTTTTAACATTTCTTCAAGTAAAGAATCATAAAATTCTTTAACACTTAGCACATATTTTGCATATTCTTTGTTTTTTGCTAATAAGTAATTTAAATTAAATTTTAATTGTTGTAATAAATCGCTTGATTTTTCACTTAATAAATCTGATAAATTACCATTATTTTTAGTAGCTAATTCAAGTAAGGCATTATCTAAAGCTTGTTTTTCTTTTAAAAAAGCATTAAGTGCTTCTACTTTTTCCTTATTTTGAGTATCAAGCCTATCTTTTCTAGCTTCTTTAATATCACTTATTCCTTGTTCTGTTATGCTAATAATTTTTAATAAAAGATTATTAGCAGTAGCTAGTCTTTTTTCTATCATTAGTATAACTCATTTGCAATTGCATTTGCGGTAGATTTTAAATCAATTTTATAAGTTCCATTTGCAATTTGCTCAGCTATAGCAGCTGCTTTTGGGCTCAAAGAACTTTTGGTTTCTTTAACTTCAGTTTTATCAACATTTTCACTTTTTGTAGCTTTTGGCTTCATAATATCTTGGCTTGAATATACCATAGATGAACTAAGTGAGTTTAACATTTTTCAACCTTTTTATAATATTTGCATACTATATCGGAATCAGTTTAAAAAACTTTATAGCCTTTCTTTTAAAAAATTAAATAGCATTTCAGAAAATCCAAGCCCACCACTTAAAGCCTTACTCATAGCATCATTATACATTGAGCCATAAATATCATCTCCAGCGTCTTTTCCAAATAGTGGATTTTCTAATTTAAGACTAATATCAAGGACACTTTTTATCATAAATGCTTCAAAAGCATCTGTTTGTTCTTTTAACAATTTTTCATCTACTTTTGCAGTATTTGGCTGGTTTATTAAATTAGAATTTAAAATTTCATGAGATTTTTTATTTTCTATTTTATTAATTTCTTTTTCTAATAAATTAGAAAAATTATTTTTACTATCTTCGCTTAATTTTATTAAGGTATTTGTATTTGGTAGAGTATTTTTATATGTATTTTCATAAATTTTTGATATATCCATTATAAAATCTCCAATTCAGCATTAATTGCCCCAGCTTGTTTTAAATTTTTAATAATCGTTATTACATCAGCAGGGCTTGCACCTAGTTTATTTAAGGCTCTAGTGATATTTGCTAAAGTTATTTTATCGTTAGTAATTCTTAAAATATTTGAGCTAGTATCAATTACACTACCATCTTTTAAATCAACTTCATTGTCTTTTAGTTCATAAGGTCTTTTAGGTTCAATTTTAATTGTTATATTTCCATGAGATATTAAAACAGGACTAACTTCTACATCAATTCCACTTATTATCGTTCCTGTTTTTTCATTTATTATGATTTTACTATTTGCGTTTATTTCTCCAGCATCTAGCGATAATACTTTTGCTATAAAATCAACTGCACTTTCTTCTTCTGGTCTTTCTATTATTATTGTTTTACCATCTGTAGCTTTTGCTATATCTAAATCATAAGCTTTATTTATTGCATTTTTTATTTTACTAGCTAGTGCAAAATCATTTTGCTTTAGACTTAGAGTAATTCTTTCTTGATTGTTAAAATCAAAATTAACTTCTCTTTCTATACTAGCTCCATTTGTTATTTTTGCATTTGTCATACTAGCACCTTTGCCACTACTATCTATACTAAGCGCTCCTTGAGCTAATGCGTAAATATTCCCATCAACACCTTTTAAAGCACTTAATAAAAGTGTTCCACCTTTTAAACTTTTAGCATCACCTAATGAAGCTACATTTACATCAATTTTATCCCCACTTTTTGCAAAGGCAGGT
Organism: Campylobacter sp. RM9334; assembly: GCF_020138145.1. Taxonomy (NCBI): domain Bacteria; kingdom Pseudomonadati; phylum Campylobacterota; class Epsilonproteobacteria; order Campylobacterales; family Campylobacteraceae; genus Campylobacter; species Campylobacter sp. RM9334. Next base: position 57,036 of record NZ_JACGAX010000005.1, on the reverse strand, counting down.
AATTTTGCACTAATCATAACTGCTGCGGTATTTTTACTTTTAATATCATCAGGGCTTATTTTGATATTCATAGAGCCTAGCATATTTGCAATTGATTGAATAGTAAATTCGCTACTAGAACCATCTCCACTACCATTTAGACCAACAACCAAACCATATCCGATTAATTCATTATCCCTAACTCCAACAATATTTGCAATATCTTTTATTTGTGAAGCCATTAAGGAATTTAATATAAATATCAAAAATATCATAAATCTCATTATTTTTCCTTATTTTAAATATGTTTAAATTAAGCAAATCATATTCCATATTTTTTACAAAAACATTAACCAAATACTAAATTAGCTTTTGTAAAATCAGCAGATTACTTTCAAATTTTAAGGATAATAAATGCACAATTTATTTTTATTTAGTGATTTTATAGCTGATGACAATAAAGCGATTACTTATTTAATTCATTTCGTTTTAGTTATTGCAATTATTTTGGTTTTAGCAAAATTAGCAACTTCTAAAATGCAATTAGTTCCAAAAGGTATTCAAAATATTATGGAAATGTTTTTAGATGGTGTTTTATCTATGGGTAAAGATACTTTAGGCTCAAAGGAAGCAGCTTTAAAATATGTTCCTTTAATCGCTACTCTTGGATTAGTTGTTTTTGTAAGCAATATAATAGGTATAATTCCTGGATTTGAAGCTCCTAGTGCTAGTTTAAATTTAACACTTCCTTTAGCAATAATTGTTTTTATATACTATCATTACGAAGGCATAAAAACTCAAGGATTTTTTAAGTATTTCAAGCATTTTTTTGGTCCTGTTAAAGTGATTGCTCCACTTATGTTTGTTGTTGAAGTGATATCACATTTTTCTCGTATAGTTTCTTTATCTTTCCGTCTTTTTGGAAATATTAAAGGAGATGATTTATTTTTAGGTGTTATTTTGGCTTTAGTTCCAATCGTAGCTCCGCTTCCACCATATTTTCTTTTAACATTTATGGCATTTTTACAATCGTTTGTATTTATGATTTTAACTTATGTATATATAGCTAGTGCTATTGCAATTGATGAGGAGCATTAATGGAATTTGAAGTAGTTATTGGTTTAGAAGTTCATACTCAGCTTAATACAAAAACTAAGATTTTTTGTTCTTGTGCGACAAGTTTTGGTGAAGTTGCTAATACTAATGTTTGCCCTGTGTGTTTGGCATTGCCTGGAGCTTTACCTGTATTAAATAAAGAAGCTTTACAAAAGGCTATATATTTTGGTAAAGCAATTAATGCAAAAATTAATGAAGTAAGTATTTTTAATAGAAAAAACTATTTTTATCCTGATTTACCTAAAGCTTATCAAATATCACAATTTGATGTGGCAATAGTTGAAGGTGGAAAATTAGAAATTGAAGGTGATTTTGGTAAAAAAATAGTAGGAATTACTAGAGCTCACCTTGAAGAAGATGCAGGTAAAAATATTCACGAAAACGATAATTCTTTAGTGGATTTAAATCGTGCAGGAACTCCACTACTTGAGATTGTAAGTGAGCCAGATATTAGAAGCGCTGATGAAGCTGTAGCTTATCTTAAAAAACTTCATTCTATTATAAGATTTTTAGATATTAGTGATGCTAATATGCAAGAAGGCTCTTTTAGATGTGATGTTAATATATCTATCAGACCTAAAGGCGATAATAAATTTTATACAAGAGTAGAAATTAAGAATTTAAATAGTTTTAAATTTATTCAAAAAGCAATAGAGTATGAGAAAGAACGCCAAATAGCTGCTTGGATGGATGGTAAGTATGATAGTGAAGTAGTTCAAGAAACAAGATTATTTGATACTACAAGACTTGTTACAAAACCTATGAGAAGCAAAGAAGAAGCTGCTGAATATAGATATTTTGCAGACCCTGATTTATTACCTGTATTTGCTAGTGCTGATATGATTAATGTTGCAATTCCTGAACTTGCAGATGAGAAAATATCTCGTTATGTTAGCGAGTATGGGCTAAAAGAAGATGATGCTAAGGTTTTAGTAAGCTCACTAGAAATGGCTATGTTTTTTGAATATTTAATAAAATCAGGTTGTTCTCCAAAACTTAGTACAACTTGGTTAAGTGTAGAATTAATGGGTTTATTAAAAGGTGAATTAAATATAACAAATTCTCCTGTGGGAAAAGAAAAATTAGCAGATTTGATAAAAGCTATTGAAAATAGTGAAATATCAAATAAAGCAGGCAAAGATGTTTTAGCTTATTTGTTTGAAAACGATATAAGTGTAAGTGATGCTATTGATAAACTAGGATTAAAACAAGTTAGTGATGATGGTGCTATTAATGCAATAATAGATGAAATATTATCTAAAAATGCAGATAAGGTAGCTGAATATAAGTCAGGTAAAGATAAGTTGTTTGGATTTTTTGTAGGACAGACTATGAAAGAAGGCAAAGGAGCTTTTAATCCAAATAAAGTAAATGAGCTTTTAAAGGCTAAGCTTGGATGATTAGCGTAATTGGTTCTGGTAAGTGGGGTAGTGCAATAGCTCATGCTATCTCACTTAATAACAAAGTAAATATTTGTTCTTTTAGTAAAAAATCAGGTGAATATATTGATATAAACGAAGCTAAAAAAAGTAAATATTTAATATTTGCATTAAGTGCTCAAGGAACCTATGATTATCTTAGAGCTAACTTTAGTAATTTAAATTATAATTATGTATTAATCGCTTCAAAAGGTATTTATCAAGACTTATTTTTACACGATATATTTTCTAAGTTTTTTCCAATAGAAAATATTAGTGTTTTAACTGGCCCATCTTTTGCAACAGAAGTTAGTAAAAATTTACCAACAGCACTTGTAATTAGTGGTGTTAATGATAAGTTAAATCAAGAATTTGCTAATTTTTTTCCTAGTTTTATAAAGACATACACTGATAATGATGTCGTTGGTGCTGAGATTTGTGGCGCATATAAAAATATTATTGCTATTGCTAGTGGAATTTGTGATGGATTAGAATTAGGTAATAATGCAAGAGCTGCTCTTATTTCTCGTGGTCTTATAGAAATTACTAGATTTGGTAAGTTTTTTGGTGCTAAAGATAATACTTTTCTAGGTTTAAGTGGGGCAGGTGATTTATTTTTAACTGCTAGTTCAACATTATCAAGAAATTACAGAGTGGGATTAATGCTTGCAAAGGGCTATAATCAAGATGAAATTAAGCAAGAATTAAATGAAGTTGCTGAAGGAATTGATACTACTAAATCAGTTTGTAAAATTGCAAAAACACATAATATATATTGCCCTATTGCTAATGAAATTTTATTAATTTTAAATGGCAAGAATGTAAAAACTAGCTTACAAGATTTATTAAAAAAATGAAAAAATTTTTAATTATATTATTTATAAATATTGTATTGTATTCTCAAAATTTATCAAATATAAGCACCCAAAGACTAGCTGGTCAGATGATTATGATAGGTTTTAATGGAAAAGATATTAAAGAATACAATATAAGAAAATTAGGTCAAGAAGCTAGTCTTGGAAAAGTTGGTGGTATAGTTTTTAGGGCTAATAATTTCACAGATATTGAGCAGGCAAAAAAATTAGTAAGTAGATTTAAAAATATAGCAATTGTAAATCCATTATTTTTAGGTATTGATTATAAAGATTTAGATAAAAATTATGATTTTTTATATTGTAAAGAACCTGATTTTATTAATCAGAATTTAAATATTAATGATGCTAGATTAAATTATCTAAAATCAGCTTTAAATTTAAAAGAATTAGGACTTAATTTAAATTTAACATTAGGGGTAAATACTAATATAACTAATGATTTATTAGATAAACTTAGTATCTATGCTAGAGAATACTCTGATGCTTTTAGGCAAAGTAATATTTTAATAGCAGCTAAAACTTTTCCTGGAGATATGAATAATTCTTCAAGTTTTGTTAAAGATTATAGATTAAGTTTTTTAAAGCCATTTTATGATTTTACACAAACTAATAAAGTTGATATGATAATGGTTTCAAATAAAATTTATCCTATACTAGATAAAAAACCAGCAAATATGTCTAAGAAAATCATTAATATATTAAAAAATGATTTATCATTTAATGGGGTAATAGTAAGTGATGATATCTTAGGTGGTGATTTAGATGGCATAGATTTTAAAGATAGGATAATTGATAGTATAAATGCTGGAGTTGATATATTATATTTTGGATTATCTAGGATAAAGTATGGAGATACAGCAAGTTATGTTGTTGATATTATAAGTCAAGCAGTAGATGATGGCAAAATAAGTAGAAGTAGATTAGAAGAATCTTATATAAAAATTACTTCTTTAAAAGAGAGAATATGATAAAAAAATTATTAGATGAACAAAGTGGTATTAAAAATACAATTGATAATTTATATTCACACCCTGACCCATTGCAAGTAGTATATGATAATATTAATAGCAAAGATATAGAATTTATTGCTTTAATATGCGCTTTATTTGCGTATGGAAATGCTGGTGCTATAGTAAAATTTTTAAAAAAACTTGATTTTACTTTACTTAATAAAAGTGATGAAGAAATAAGGCAAATAAATCACAAATATAGATTTCAAAACGAAAGAGATGTAGCAGAAATTTTTATTAGTTTAAAAAGATTTAAAGAAAAATCAAGTATAAAAGATTTTAGTCATAAAATTTATAAAACAAGCAAAAATAATAAAATATTAGAAGTTATTCAAGCTTTAATTACTGAGATTTATTCATTGAATGATTATAGAAGTGATGGGTATGAATTCTTTTTTAGTAAAGTTAATAATACAAGTGCGTATAAAAGATATTGTATGTATTATCGCTGGATGGTAAGAAATGATAATTTAGATTTGGGTTTGTTTAATGAAATTAGTCCTGCTGATTTATTAATGCCACTTGATACACATACGCATAAAATGGGGCTTATGTTAGGGCTTATTAAAAGAAAACAAGCCGATCAAAAATGTATGCTAGAGCTTAGTAAGGCTTTAAAAAATTTTTGCAATGAAGACCCTTTAAAATATGATTTTGCTTTATATAGAATATCTCAGACTAATGATGAAAATTCTTTACAAGAATTAATTAAAAATGCCAGAAATTAGTATTATCCAAGAAATTATAGTTTTAATATCGGCATTATTTGCTGGCTTTATTGATGCAATTTGCGGCGGTGGAGGGCTTATTATAATACCTATGCTAATTGCTTTTGGTTTAGGAGAACAATTAGCCATTAGCACTCACAAATTTCAAGCAATGTTTGCGATGTGTTGTTCGTTTTCAACTCTATTTAAATATATAGAATTTAAAAAAGTATTTATAGGAATGATTTTTAGCATAATAGGTGGTATTTTAGGTGCTAGGGTTCTTTTAATAATTAATCCTGAACCATTAAAACCCATTATATTATTTACTCTTTTATTGATTTTTATATATTCTATTTTCAATTCAAAACTAGGTAGTATTAAAGCTAAGCAAATAATGAGTGAAAAATTATTCTATCCGTTTTTTGGCTTATTGATAGGATTTTATGATGGATTTTTAGGGCCTGCTACAGGTTCATTTTGGATATTTGCTAGCATTAGTTTAATAGGTCAAGATATTAAACAAGCAAGTATTAATGCTAAGGCTTTGTGTATGGCAAGCGGTATGATTTCTCTTATAATATTTATGATAGATTTTAAGATTTATTATTCACTTGGTTTAAAAATGGCAGTATGTGGTATATTTGGAGCATTTTTAGGTGCTAAATTTGTTTTAAAATACAAAAGTGATTCTATCAAAAAAATATTTTTAGTTATTGTTTTTATAACTTTACTTAAACTAACTTATGAATATTATTTAAAATAATTTTTTATTACAAATTATAAAATTTATTTATATAAAAGACTTTTTATAAACTTATTTAGTCTTGTATAATTTAACTAAAATTATTATATAATTTCTTTATGGAATTTAGTTTATTAGAATATTTTATAGGCTTTTTAGCTTCTTTTATTGGTGGTTTTATTGATGCTATTGTGGGTGGTGGCGGACTTGTTACATTGCCTGTGATTTTAGGACTTGGAGTGCCACCATCTTTAGCTATTGCAACTAGTAAGTTACAAGCTAGTATGGCTGCAGTTTCTGCTGTATTTAGTTTAAGAAAAGAAATAAAATTTAAAGAATTAAGACTTGGAATTTTAATAACAGCAATTTTTTCAATTCTTGGAAGTTATGTTTTGCTTTTAATATCTAATGAAGCTATTATGCCACTTATTTTAGTTATTTTAATATTAGTATTTATTTATACTATTTTTAAGCCAAATCTAGGGAATATAAACAAAAAAGCTATTTTAAGCACTACTTTATTTTTAATAATTTTTGGTGTTATTTTGGGATTTTATGATGGTTTTATAGGACCAGGAACTGGCTCGTTTTGGATATTAGCATTTACTTCTTTATTAGGATTTAATCTAAAGCAAGCGTCAATAAATACTAAATTATTAAACACTACAAGCAATGTTTGTTCTTTATGTTTCTTTTTGTGCTTTTATGATGTTTTAATTAAACTTGGTCTTATTATGGGAATAGGTGGGATAATAGGTGCTTATTTAGGTGGTAAATGCCTTCTAAAAATTAATATAAATATAATTAGATGGGTTTTTATAATTATTGTTTTTTGCACTATTTGTAAATTAATATATTCAAATTTCTTTTAGCATTTTAAAATAGTTTTCAAATTCTTTACACTCATTTATTACTTTAAAACCATATCTTTCGTATATTTGTGAAGATTTGGTTATTAGTGTAATTTTTTTATAACCTTTATTTTTTGCTATATTAATTGCATATTCAAGCATTTCTTTTAATATCCCCATTTTTCTATAGCTAGGAATTATCGCTACACTATCTATATAAAATTCATCTTTATCGCATTCTTTTATAATCTCATAATTTGAGTTTATATTTTTTAAATATTGCTTTAAAGCGTCATCATTATATTCTCTATCGCCATAAGCACAACAAATTGAAATAATTTGATTGTCTTTTTCATATACAAATAAATTATCAAGACAAAATCTAGTTTTTTCCTTGCCAAAAAATTCATAAAATTTTTCTATTTTTTTATGATAGTCTTTCTCGTTAAAAAAGTTTTCACTAAACTCAGCCATTGCTAAGTCTAAAATCTCGCAAGCCTTATAATCACTCATTCTAGCAGGTCTAATCATTAGTTATCCTTGTTTTTGTAAAATCTTAACCAAATTTTAATTATAAGAGGTGAATATGGGAAGAGCGTTTGAATACAGACGTGCAGCAAAAGAAGCTCGTTGGGATAAGATGAGTAAGATATTTCCAAAATTAGCAAAAGCTATTGAAGTTGCAGCAAAAGAAGGTGGAATTGACCCTGAAATGAACGCAAAACTTCGTTCAGCAATAGCAACAGCAAAAGCTCAAAATATGCCAAAAGATAATATTGACGCGGCATTAAAAAGAGCAGCAGGTAAAGATGGAAACGATATTAAAAGCCTTCATTATGAAGCTAAAGCTAATTACGGAGTGCAAATTATAGTTGAAGTTGCTACTGATAATACCAATAGAACCGCAGCTAATATAAAAGCTATTTTTAATAAAAACGGAGCTACTCCACTTGTAAATGGTAGTTTAGAATTTTTATTTTCAAGAAAAAGTGTTTTTGTATGTAAAAAACCTAATATGGATTTAGAAGAATTAGAATTAAGCCTAATTGATTTTGGTTTAGAAGAATTAGAAGATGAAGAAGAAAATGTAAGAATTATCGGAGCTTATGATAGCTTTAAAGAGCTTAGCACAGGAATTGATGAACTTAAATTAGAGCTTGTTAGTGGAAGACTTGAATATGTCCCAAACAATCCAATAAGTCTTAGTGAAGAGCAAATCACTGAACTTGAAAAATTATTAGATAAGCTTGAAGAAGATGATGATGTTCAAGCAGTTTATACAAATATAGAATAAGGAAAAATTATGTTAAAGGTATATGACAATTTTGCAGATTTAGAAAATATTAATGAAGCTATTATTAAGACAAATAAAGGTGATATGAAATTAACTTTATTTAAAGATAGCCCGCAAGCTACTTTAAATTTCGTTCATTTAGCAAAAAATGGATTTTATAATGGTCTAAAATTTCATAGAGTAATTCCTAATTTCGTTATTCAAGGTGGTTGTCCTTTAGGCACAGGCACAGGTGGTCCTGGTTGGAATATTAAATGTGAATGCAAAAATCAAGAGCATAAGCATTTAAGAGGGACTTTATCTATGGCTCACGCTGGTCGTGATACTGGTGGCTCTCAATTTTTTGTTTGTCATTCAGCACAACCACACTTAGATGGAGTTCATACGATTTTTGGTCAAGTTAATAACGAAGATGGCTTAAAGGTTCTTGATAGTATCCGCCAAGGCGATATTATTGAAAGTATTGAAATAAAATAATTTAAAATATATAAGATATGATTCAAATTCTTTAATTTAGGTTAAAGAATTTGAAAATTAATTAAATTGATGATTATATTGCTTTTTACGAGGATATAAAAGTTTTTTGCAGATATTTTTTAAATATCTTTTTATTATATTTTTTTTACTTGTTCTAATACTATTAAATATCATATCAAGTTCTATTCTTTCCTTTTCGGTAATCACTTTTAATCCTTTAATTGTTTTCTTATACGAGACATTAAAAATAATAACTCATCATCATCTAATTCACTAAGCATTGTAAATACAGCTTTTACTGCTTGTGGTTTAGAATTACCTAAACGCCAGTCTTGATAAGTTCGCATAGGTAATCCTAAACGCTGCGACATTGCTTGCAAAGAAATTTTCTTACCATTTTCTTTACTTTCTATCGCATTATGTAATAAATTAAATATATCGTTCGTCTCAATCATTTTTAAATTATACGATTTTAAAAATTAAACTTCGCTAAAACGGAGTTTATATTTGTAAAAAAATATAAAAAATACAAAATATCCTTAAATTAATACATTAAAAAATAAAATATATACGAAATAATGTATAAAAATATGGTTAAATAATTTTACTAAATTAAATTGAGTGTATTAGACTAAATAGTCACTTGATAGTTAACAACTCAAGTGATATAATTCGTTTATCAATTTTAAGGTATGAGTGATAATGAGTAAAAAAACTGATTTTATACTAGAGCAAATGATTAAAGCTTATTTAAGCGAGCAAAATCCAATTGGCTCTATGTTATTGCAAGATAGTTTGAATGTTCCTGCAAGCACTATAAGAGTTTATTTTAAACAACTTGATAGTGATGGTTATATTTCAAAACTTCACGCAAGCGGTGGAAGAATTCCTACTCAAAAAGCTATGAAATATTATTGGAAGCAATTTTTTAATTATGAATTAAATTCTAAATTAGAATTAAACTCAACTTTAAATTTATTAAGAGTTGCTAACGAGAATGATTTGTTTTTCCTTATTGTTGATAACAAAAAAATATTTTTAAATGATATTTTAAACATTGAAAATAGATTTATTATTTTAGATTTTATAGAAAATAGGGTTTTGATTGATTTTAACGATGAATTAAATATACTTTTTAATCAGTTAAAAGGATATGAAATAAATGATATTAAGACGATTTTATATAGATTAAATTTAATAAATACTTTAAGTGATATTGAAAATTCTTTTAAAAATAAAATTAAATTTATATGTGGAGAAAAAATTTTTGCAAATATTGTAAAACTTTCTTCATTTAGTTCTATTATGAATTTAAAGTTACTTGATTATTTTACTAATAACTTGATTTATGATGAGCTATTTTTACCTGATTTTATGGGAGTTAAATTAGATTGTAATTATATGCAAAATAAAAGCTCTTTAATAATTGCAGGTAGTATTTTTACAGACTATGAAAATGTTTTAAATCAATTAAGGGAGGCGATATGAGCGAAAAAGCCACGCAAGAAGAAAATGTAGTAAATAACGAAGAAGTTTGCGAATGCAATGAAAATTGTGAATGCGAACAAAATGAGTTAAGTAATGAAGAAATTGCTTTAAGAGCAGAGCTTGATAAGGCAAATGAAGAATTTGCAAAATTAAAAGACGCTTATCTTAGAGCTAATGCAGATTTTGAAAATTATAAAAAACGCTTAGAAAAAGATAAGCAAAGTGCTGTTTTATATGCACAAGAAGGATTACTTAAGGATTTAATACCTGTTTTAGACGCATTAGAAAATGCTAGTAATTTTGAAGCAGATGATGAGTTTTCAAAACAACTTAAACAAGGTATTGATAATACTTTAAGTTTATTTAAAAATATCCTAGCAAAACACGGAATCAAAGAAATCGTAGCTAATGAAGGTGATGAATTTGACCCTAGTTATCACGAAGCTATGATGCATGTTGAAGCAGAGCTTGAACCAAATTGTGTTGCAGTTATGTTTCAAAAGGGTTATATGATAAATGACAGAATAATTAGAGCTTGTAAAGTAAGCGTATCAAAATAAAAGGAGAAAATTATGGGAAAAGCAATAGGTATAGATTTAGGAACAACAAATTCATGTGTAGCAATTTATGAGCGTGGAGAAAAAAAAGTAATTCCAAATAAAGAAGGAAAAAACACAACTCCTTCAATAGTAGCATTTACAGATAAAGGCGAAGTTTTAGTAGGTGATAGTGCAAAACGCCAAGCAGTAGCAAACCCAGAAAAAACAATTTATTCAATTAAAAGAATTATGGGTCTTATGATGAATGAAGACAATGCTAAAGAAGCGGCAAAACATTTACCTTATAAAATAGTAGATAGAAATGGTGCTTGTGCGATAGAAATTGCAGGTAAAACTTACACTCCACAAGAAATTTCTTCAAAAGTTTTAATGAAACTTAAAGAGGATGCTGAAAGCTATTTAGGAACATCTGTAACTGATGCAGTAATTACCGTTCCAGCATACTTTAACGATGCACAAAGAAAAGCTACTAAAGAAGCAGGTCAAATCGCAGGATTAAATGTATTAAGAATTATAAACGAACCAACTGCAGCAGCTCTAGCTTATGGTCTTGATAAAGTAAGTGCTGAAAAAATTGCAGTATATGACCTAGGTGGTGGGACATTTGACGTTACAATCTTAGAAACTGGTGATGGTGTTGTAGAAGTTTTAGCAACTGGTGGTAATGCGTTTTTAGGTGGAGATGATTTTGATAATAAATTAATTGATTTCTTAGCAACTGAGTTTAAAAATGAGCAAGGAATTGATTTAAGAAATGACAAAATGGCTTTACAAAGATTAAAAGAAGCAGCAGAAAACGCTAAAAAAGAGCTTTCAAGCACAAATCAAACTGAAGTGAATTTACCATTCATTACAGCTGATGCAACAGGTCCAAAACACCTTGTAAAAACAATTACAAAAGCTCAATTTGAAGGAATGATTGACTCACTTGTGGCTGAAACTATCACAAAAATCAATGAAGTTATAAGTGAAGCAGGAATTAGCAAAAACGAGATTAAAGAAGTAGTAATGGTTGGAGGTTCAACTCGTGTGCCTTTAGTTCAAGAAGAAGTTAAAAAAGTATTTGGAAAAGAACTAAATAAAAGCGTAAATCCTGATGAAGTTGTTGCAATGGGTGCTGCTACTCAAGCAGGAATTATTCAAGGTGATGTAAAAGATGTGCTTTTACTTGATGTTACTCCACTTAGTCTTGGAATTGAAACTTTAGGCGGAGTTATGAGTAAAATCATAGAAAAAGGTGCAACAATTCCTACTAAAAAAAGCCAAACATTCTCAACTGCAGAAGATAATCAAAGTGCAGTTACTATTAATGTTTTACAAGGTGAGCGTGAGTTTAGCCGTGATAATAAATCTCTTGGTAATTTTAATCTTGAAGGTATCCCAGCAGCTCCAAGAGGTGTGCCGCAAATTGAAGTTACATTTGATATTGACGCAAATGGTATTTTAACGGTAAGTGCATTAGATAAAGCAAGTGGTAAAGCTCAAAATATCACAATCACAGGTTCAAGCGGATTAAGTGATGAAGAGATTAAAAATATGATAAACGAAGCTGAGAAAAACAAAGAAGCTGATAAATTAAGAAGAGAAGTAGTAGATGCGAAAAATCAAGCTCAAAGCCTAGTTCATCAAGTTCAAAAAAGTCTAAATGATTTAGGAGATAAAGTAGAACCTGCAATTAAACAAGAGATTGAAGGTGCAATAAATGAGCTAAATGATGTAGTAAATAATGAAAACGCAACAAAAGCTCAAATAGATGAGAAAATGAAAAAACTAAGCGACGCAAGTCATAAATTAGCTGAAAATCTTTACAAAAAAGATGATAGCAAAGACGCTAAAAAAAGCGAAAAAGATGATGCAGTAGATGCAGAAGTAGAATAATAATTTATTAAAAAACTAGTCTTACAAGGATTTATCCTTAATTTTAGGAATTTCAATTTGAAATTCCTAATTTATCTTAATTTAAAATATCTTTTAATGTTTATTTTTATTGATGGTAAAATTTAGTAAATATTATATTTTTACACAAAAATAGATTGCAAGCTCTGAATTAATTTTGTAAATTACAATTAAGTATGAAAAGTATATAAAATAAGAGTTCTTATATTTTATAAAATAATTTTTAAGAATTTAAATAAGTCATATAGTTTTTAAATAAGCATATATAAAAATTAAGTATTTTTAAAAACATTTGATAGCAATTTTAAACCCAAAATATAATTTATTTTTTATTACTGCAATATTCAAAGCATATATCAATTATTATAAAGTAAGTTATTAAAATCATTTGAATTGTTTTTTTATACTAGTATTTAAGCTTTAAATGGTTTTTAGCTCTTATAATTTAGTGCAAAAGCTAAGGATAATATAGGTAAAAATACCTATATTATTGATTTTTATCTATTTGTTTTATTAAATCACTCATTTTTACATTTTGACCTAATATTTTTAGGTAGATATAATAGTTTGCTAAAACTTTTTTACCATACAATCTACTTTCTAAATAAGGCACAAGCTCCATTGATAAGAATGGTTCGTATGATTTTAGTTTAGAATTTGGATTAAACATATAATCTTTTTTTAGCATTCTTTGAGTAAATCCTAAGCCCCCGTTATAAGCATAAGCTATAAATATAGGATGCTTAACTCCTTTTTTAAGCGTATTTATATGAGCGTTTGCGAATTTATAAGCTATTTTTGGGTCAAACATTTGAGTAACATCAAAATCATTATCATTAAAATCAACTTTAGCAGTATGTCTTGCTACAAAAGGCATAAATTGCATCATACCTAAAGCATAAGAAGTGCTTACAGAAGCTGGTAAAAATCTGCTTTCTTGTTTAGCAATAGCTAAAATTAGTGCTTTTTGCTCTACGCTATAATTGGCTAATTCTTCAGGAAATGGTATTGGATAAATATTATCTTTAAAATTACTTAATTTATCGCTAATTACTAGATATTGTCCTTGAGTATTTTTGGTATTAAAATATTCTTGCATTTCGCTAAGCTTTTGAGTATCAGCGTTTTTAATGTCATTCATAAATCTAGCTTGAACTAAAGCATTATTTATAGGATAATCTATGCTTTTTGTAGGATTTGGTGTGATGATGGTCGGTAATGGTGTGTTTGTTAGCTCTTTTGCTAAAATACTATAAATATTTAAATCATCACTATTTGCTAAAGTATCTAAATGCCTAGTTTTATTACTAGCTAAATAAGCAAAAAATAAAGCATTATCCTTTGGTCTTTTATATTTATAAGTTTTATTAGCTCTTAAAAAGTATTTTTCTGCTAAGGCATTTTTATTAAACATAAGTGCATTTAAACCTAATACAAATGCTAAATCTTCTTTAGCGTCTTCTTTATCAAGACTTGCTAATTTTTCTTTTATTTTTGGATATTTATCATCTACTATAGCTGAGTTTAAAAATTTATAAGCATTAGGGTGTTCCATCATACTAGCACGAGTAAGTGGCCCTGGAGAAAAATCATCTAGCTTATATCCATCATAATAAAGCTTCATTAAGGTTTTTCCATCACCTTTTTTAATGCTTTCTGCCACAGGGTTTTTGTTAGCTAATATGCTTAATTGTGAGCTTAGATTTTTATCTTTTTGTTTATAAATATTTGCTAGTTTTATTAGGTTTTCTTTGCTTAACTTTTTTGCAAAATTTATTTCTTTTAGTCTAAATACCTGACATTTTTCATCTGCGTTCATTATAGAATTGATTGAATAATTATAGCAAGAATCAGCAGGTAATGTCTTTGGCTCTTCTTTAATGTCTTTGCTTAGTTTTTCATATTCTTTTTTCATAACTCCAGCAAAACGGAAAATATGTGTTTTAAATTCTTTTAAATCTTCTTTTTTTATCTCATTATTTTTTAATAAATTATATAAAAAAAAGTCCTTAGCAAGTGAGTTTGGCTCATTTTTTAATTCTTCATAAGTATATGAAAATAAAGCTTGAGCAATTAATAATATACTAATTAATTTTTTCATAATAATCCTTTTACGATTTTTACTAATTCAAATAATCCGATTTGTAATAAATGTATTCCTACGAAAACAGCAATAGGGGCAAGACTTACCATACCTATATTTAAAAATCTAGGCGGTATTATCATATATACTAAATCAAAGGCAGGTCTTACTAATTTATATACAATATTGTATATTTTATATCCGATAGGGCTTGTAAAAGCCTGTGGAAAAAACGAAAACAAACAATAGGCAATAACTAAATATGAATAAATATTTAGTCCTCTTATTATCAATACAAATAGTAAAACTACAATATCAGCAAAGCTCATCTTTTACCTTTAAAAACTCACTCATACAAGGTTGCATAATCTCATAAATTTGTGCTAATTCAGGGCCGTGAGCTGAACCACTAAGCAATAATCTTAAGCTCATAAATAATTGTTTGCCTTTTAAATTAGCGTTGTGATTTAGTTTAAATTCTTCGTATTTGCTAGGTATGTTTGATTTTTCTAATTCAGCTTTTAATAATTTCGCACTCTCACTAAAATCTAAATTGTTAGCAAAAACTATATTAAATGGTAGAAAATATCCACTAAGTTTAGCTCTAATTTCATTTAAAGTGCTTGCTTCTTCTAAGTGAAGTTTTGCTAATTTTGCTAATACTTTTACATTGCTAAACTTAGCTAAAAACTCATCTTTAAACAATAATCTAGCTAGAATTTCATCATCTAAAATCTTAATATGCTCTCTATTTATAAATCTTAATTTTGCCATACTAAATCTAGCCGGAGATTTAGAAATATTGCTTATTTCAAACCAAGAAATTGCATCATTCATAGTAAAAATTTCATTAGGGGTTTTATTGCCTAAAGCTAGTAAATAATTAGCTATCGCATCAGGCAAAAAGCCTTCATTTAAAAGCCATTTTACGCTTGAATGCTCTTGTCTTTTACTCATTTTTTGACCGCTTTCTTCGTCTAAAATGATAGGTAAATGTGCATATTGCATACTCTCATTAAAGCCTAAAGACGCCTTTATATGTTCTTGTTTTGGAGTATTGCTTACATGGTCTTCTCCACGGATAATAAAGCTAACTCCTTCGCACATATCATCCATAGAACATGCAAAATTATATGTAGGTGTCCCATCAGCTCTTAAAATCACAAAACTATCAACATCATTTGGCTCAAATGATAAAACGCCTTTTATTTCATCTTTAAAAGTGATTGTGTTTTTAGGTTTTTTAAGTCTTATTACGAATGGTTTAGTTAAATCTTGTTTTAAATTCTCGCAAGTTCCATCGTATCTATAAGCTCTTTTTTCGTTTTTTGCTAATTCTTTTTTTTCGTCTAATTCAGCTTCGGTGCAATAGCATTTAAAAGCAGAACCATTTTCTAATAATTTTGCTGCTAATTTTTGATGAGTTGCTAGATGAGTGCTTTGCACATAGTATTCGTCCCAATTAATCCCAAATAAATTTAAAATACTCTTAATCTCTTCTTCTTTGCCTTGAATATTTCTAGCAGTATCTGTGTCTTCTATCCTTAAAATAAACTTTTTATTATATTTTTTCGCACATACATAATTAATAACGGCAGTCCTTAAATTCCCTATATGCATATCGCCTGTAGGTGATGGGGCAAATCTAAACATTTGTAATTCCTTGATATGATTTTTCATAATTCTATTTTAAGAAAGTAAAAAGAGTGCCAATGAAAGAAGTATTAAAAAAAATTTCTTTTTTTAAAGATTTTAGCGAAAATGAGCTTGAAGAATTAGCAAAAATTTGTATTCTTAAAAGCTACGAAAAAGGCGAAATGCTATTTATGGAAGGTGAAAGTAGTAAGTATTTGCACTTATTAATTAAAGGAAATATTAAGGTTTATAAAACCAACCAAAAAGGAGCTGAAATTTTTATGCATAAATTAACTCCGATTTCTTTTGTAGCCGAATTAGCTAATTTTGAAAATATCCCTTTTCCTGCGAGTGCTAGTTTTTTAAATAGTGGGGAAGTGATTAAGATTGATTTTGAAGAGCTTAAAAATAAGTTTTTAACTAAGGTTGATTTTGTTCTAGCCTTATTAAGTGGAATTTCAAAAAAGTTAATTTATTTATCAGAATTCGTTCATAATGAAATGATTTTAAGTGCTGAAGCAAAGCTAGCTAAATTAGTTTGCGAGCAAAGCGAAGTATTTAAGAGCATAAAACATATCCAATTAGCTTCATTTATAAATCTTGCTCCTGAGACTTTTTCTAGAATTTTAGCTAAGTTTAAAAATGATGGAATTATTAGTTTTGATGATGATAAAAACTTAATAATTCACGATGAAAAATATTTAAAATCACTTTACGAGAATTAATTATGAGCTTACACCATTTATTATTTGCTATTGCATTTTGCGTTGCTGTTTTTATTGCAAATGCTTATATTTATAGACAATTATTTAGAGTAATTTTCCCTAGATTTAAAGGATTTTTTTTATTAGTTTGCATAGTTTTATTTATATCTAATGTTGTATTTTTGTTCTCTATGAGAGCTAATTTTTTGCCTGATTTTCTTTATACTACTTTATCAATTCTTTTGGGTTTTTCTTTCTTCTTCTTTTTAATCGCTTTAATTTATGATATTGTTAAATTTATAGCCTTTAAAAGCGTAAAAAATATAGACACAAATAGAAGAAAAACTTTAAAATTAATTTGTGATTTAGGTGTTTTATTTGTTGCATTTGGGTGTTTTTTACAAGGTATATTTAAGGCAATTAAAATTCCACCTATTAAATATGTAGATTTAAATGCTAATTTAGGAATAAAAATCGCAATGATAAGTGATGTGCATTTAGGCAAGAATTTGCATAAAGATTTTTTAGAAAAATTAATCGCAAAAATCAACGAACAAGAAGTTGATTATGTAGTAATTGTTGGGGATTTAATAGATACTAATATAGATGATATTGATTATTTGGATTTATTAAATACCTTTAATAAGCCTTGCTTTTATGTAACTGGCAATCACGAATACTACCACGACGCTACAAAAATCCTAGCAAAATTAAAGCAAACTAATATAAAAGTATTAGAAAATGAAAGCATAGATTTAGGCAAAATAGTGCTTAGTGGCATAAATGATTTAAAGGGTGCAAAATATGGAATGCCAATGGATTTAGCCCCAATTTATAAAAATTTTAATGATACTAAATACAATATTTTATTAGCTCATCAACCTGTTGTAGCTAAGGAATTTGATTTGAGTAGATTTGATTTAGTTTTATCAGGGCATACTCACGCAGGGCAGATTTTCCCATTTAGTATTTTTGTTTTAATGCAGCAAGGATTTTTGCACGGACTTTATGAAATCGGTAAAAAAACTAAATTATATGTTAGTAGTGGTGCTGGTTTTTGGGGTCCATCTATACGCTTTTTAGCACCTAGTGAAATAGTAATAATTAGACTTTAAGGAATATAATGAGAAAAACAATTTCAAGAATTTTTGGTAAATTAGTAAGCATAAAATATCCAAAATTTATGCAAAATTATATAAACAAAACTTATGTAAAGCATTTTAATATACCTTTAGATGAGTTTAAAGATTATAAAGAATACGATAGTTTATTAGCTCTTTTTACTAGAAGATTAATAAAGCCAAGAGAATTTGAAAGCGGCTTTATAAGTCCTTGTGATGGCACTATTTTAAGTTATGCAAAAAGCTCAAATTTAAAGGCGTTTAGTATAAAAGGTAAAGATTATGATATTAAAGAGCTTTTAGGTTTTACTCCTAAAAATGAGCTTGATTTTTTAAATATTTATCTTAGCCCAAGGGATTATCACAATTATCATAGTCCTTGTAATATGCAGGTTTTAAATCTAAAATATTTTTGTGCGGAGCTTTTTAGCGTTAATTTAAAAGCACTTAGTAAGCATGATAATTTGTATTCAAGAAATGAGCGTGTAGTTTTAACTTGCAAAAAAGATAGTGGAGATATTTTTTATATGGTTTTTGTAGGGGCTGTAAATGTTGGCAAGATGGAATTTGATTTTGATACAAGCGTGCAAACTAATATGAAAAATGCAAGTGATTATGAGAAAAACTATGATAATGTAAGCTTAAAAAAAGGCGAAATGCTAGGAAGATTTTTGATGGGTTCTACTATTTTAATCTTAGGCGATGATTTAAAACTTGAATGCCAAGTTGGTGCGATTAAATTCGGACAAAGAATAGCAAATGATTAAAAAGACTAATGCAGCAAGGTTTTTAGATACTTTAAAAATAGATTATGAATTATTAAGCTACGAAGTAGATGATGATTTATCAGCAATTAGCGTAGCAAAAAAGACAGGAATTGATATTAAATATATTTATAAAACCATAGTTTGCGAGGGTAAAAATGCCTTGTATGTTGCTTGTATTCAAGGGGATTTAGAAATAGATTTAAAATCTTTTGCAAAGGCGGTAGGAGAAAAATCCTTAAGCCTTTTAAAACTTGATAAATTAAAGGATAAAACAGGATATATTAGGGGCGGTTGTTCGCCTTTTGGTATGAAAAAAGATTATGTTAGATTTATTGACGAAAGAGCTTTAGAGCTTGAGTATTTTGTGCTTAGTGCTGGACTTCGTGGTCTTCAGCTAAAAATAAATGCAAAATATATTCAAAAGCTTTTTAATATTGCTAGTATAAGCACTTCATCTATCATTTAATTCTCCTTTTTTATACATTGGTTGAAATTTATTAACAATAACATTAAGCATTCTATATCTTATTTCCTTATCTTCTGGGCAATATTTATGTAAAGCATATAAATAGTAAATAGAATCTTCATAAATATGTCTTACATATAGTTTACTTTTATCTGTAAATAAAATAGCTTTTTTAAAGTATTCATTAATTTTTATTGTGTCTGTAGCATTACAAATATAATCAGGTAAAGGTATATTAGTAACATCTATTGTTGAAGTTCCATCGTAGTAATTGTTTTCACTATAATATTTAAATGCTGAAGTTCTTAAGATATCTATGACTACTTCTAGGTATAGTGCGTAATTAAATTTTTTCTCTGCTTGATATGAATAGTATTTATTAAAAGCTATATTTAAAAGCTCATAAATTTCACTTGCTTTATCATAATCTTTTGAATGATATTCATAAATTCTACTTGGTGTATTAGAAATATATATCACAACCAAACCAAGCATATTAGATAGTCTATATTCTGTCATAATATCCACATCATAATAAATATTGCCATAAGGCACTCTTTTTATCATTTCATAGATTTCTTGATAATCATCGTAGCTTAGCTTGTCTAACATACTATAATCTTGTGTTTTTTTAGTTAAACCATACATGCGTTTATAATACAAAACCCACCACATAATATCTTCAATACTATCATCTGGCAAGAGCTTTTTACCTTCATCATAATAATTTTTAGCTATATTTAAAAAAGGTCTTACAATAAAGCTATCATATTTAAAAAATATATTTAATGTATTTGCAATATCAATAAATAAATATCCGGTTAAAAACTTCTCACTTGCTTCTGGGTTTTTACTATATTTTTGTGGATTAAATTCTAATAAATATAAACTCATAATTAAAATATATAAAAGTGGAATTATTATAAAAACAATAAATAAAGCTTTGTATAAAATCTTTTTAAAATTAAATTTAAAATTAATTATTTGATTTATATTCATATTTAACCTTGTAAAAATAAGGTTTATTATAGCAAATATATATTTAGGAATTTGATTTAAAAATTTATTTAAGTATTTAATTTTTCTTTTTTTGAACTTCAAATTGACTTAAGTCAAAGTCAAAATTTTTAAACTTTTTTAGAATAGTGAGAAAAAAGGAGAAAAAATGTTTGATTTTAAATCTTGGAAAAAAGTTAGTTTAGCAAATGCTACGGTTGAATTTTATGAGAATGATGAATATTTAGCGTTTGATAGTAGTCAGTGTATGCCACCTGAACCTATGATAAATGCTAGAGTTGGCTTAAATAATTTAAAGCCTAATCAAAAATTAATTATGCTAAATCATAAAAATCCTTTAGGCTTACTTCCTAGCGTGAAGCCATATTATGATATTCAAACTACACAAAAAGATGGACTTTTTTGGCTAGTATTTACTAAAATTAAAGAGCATAGCAATTTTGATGAAGCTTGTAAAGACCATCCATAAGGGTTAAATTATGTTAAACGCATTCGCACCACCATTTAAAGTGGTGGCTATTTATTTTATATTTGCATTTTGCTATTTATTAGCTTTTATGTTTTTATTTTCTTATTCAAATTATGATTTTGAGAGTTATCAATTTAAAGCGTTTTTACATTGTTTTTTTGCTGGATTTGCTTTAAATATAATAATAGGTAGCCTTTATCAATTAAGCTCGGTAATTTATGAAAAAGCATTCTTTAGTATAAAAGGTGTATTTTTTGTGAGTTTTATTTGTAATATCTCTTTAGCCTTTATTATGTATTCGTTTTTAAATTATGATTTGGAATTACTAAAATATAGCGTATTTGCTATGATTTTAAGTGTTTTTTATTTTATTGTGCTGTTTTTAATATCATTTTTTGATTTTAATAATATTGCTAAAAGTGCTTTATTTTGTGGGGTTGTTTTTTTAGCATTAGGTTTAGTTTGTGCTGGTTTAATTGTGCTTATTTTAAACGGGCTTATATATTTAGATTATGAACTAATTCTTCATCTTCATATATATTTTATGCTAGGTTTTATTTTGTTTATTTGTATAGGTGCTGCTAGTGTGTTATTGCCAATGTTTGCACTAACTCATAAGCATAAAAATTATTTATTATGGCTTAGTTTAGTGGCATATTTTTTAGCATTTTTTCATAAAAGTATAGCGATTTTTTCTCTAGCTTGTTTTGTATTTTGGTGTTTATATATACTTAAAATACGAACAAGAAAGGCTAAAGATTATTGGAATTTAAATATTGTTTTTGCTTGTATTGGCTCGTTTTTAGCGATGAGAGAATTTTATGTTTTAGACTATGCTTTAGCTATTAAATTATTAATTTTTGCAACGATTTTACCTTTTATAATCGCACATATTTATAAGATTTTGCCATTTTTAATATGGTTTCATTTTATTTCAAAATTAATCGGAAAAATAAAAGTCCCTTTATTAGATGATATGGTGATTAAAAAAGCAGCTTTTTTTACTATGCTAATTAATATATGCTTAGTAATTTCTCTTTATTTTAGTTCATCAATTTATTTATATATAGCGTTAAATATAGGTCTTTTAATTAATGTAATCAATTTTTTTACTTATATAAATTACAAAGGAGCAAAGAATGAAAAAGCAAGTAATTAATGCAATTTCAAATGTAATTGACCCTGAAGTGGGTTTTGATATTTTAGCTTTAGGGCTTATTTATGATATACAAATTGATAATTCATATTGTAAAATTACTATGACCTTATCTACTAAGTCTTGTCCTATGCATGATTTACTGATAACTTGGGTAAAAGACTCTGTTTTAAGTGTAGATGGAATAGATAGTGTTGATATTAATTTAGTATTTGAGCCTGCTTGGAGTATAGAAATGGCTAGCGATGAGGTTAAAAGTGCTTTAAGTTTTTAATTTACTATGAGAGATTTTCTCATAGTAAATTCTAATTATAGTTTGATTTTTAATAAAGAATTATTAGCCATTTCAGGCACTAAAAGTGTGTTTGTAGAGTTATCATAAAACATATCAGCAGGTCCTTTAAGTGCTTTTAAATCTAGCTTTTCTAATTTATTTTGATTAAGTTTATAAATATAACCATTTAGCTCTTTACCCCAGCTAGATACTAAAATATCATCATTAATTTTAACAATTCCATCAAATTGCTCTAAATTATCACTTAGTTTTTCTACATTTTTACTAGCTAAATCAATTTTTAAAATAGCTCCGCCATCTTTTTCACTAGGATCATATCCTACAACATATAAAGAATTTTTATCAATCAATAAGCCATTAGGACCACCATAACTTTTGTCAATATTCATAAAAGTTTTATAATTTTTATCTTTTAAATTGATTTCAAAAATCGTATAAGTGCCAGTATCACTTACTAAAAGAGTATCATTGTCTAAGCTCTCAATTGCATTTAAAAATACCGAGCCTTTAATTTCTAGCTTAAATACTTCTTTTTTGCTTGTTATATCAAAGCCGTATAAAGTATCAATATCTACAACATAAAGTGTATTGTTAATAATCTTCATACCTTTTGGAGCATTTAAATTCTTTACAAATACATTGATTTTATCATCAGCTTTTGAGATTATATTTATATAACCATCTAAATCCTTGTTTAAAGGCTCAATTTTTTGACCTACATTTGAGACAAATACATAATCTTTATTTGCCACAACACTCTCAGGCGAAGCAAAAGCATTGATTTCTTTAACTTCCATTGCATTCATACTAGCAAGTAATGCTAAACTTAAAATATATTTTTTCATCTTTTCTCCTTAAATAATTTTTGAAAAATTATAAGGAAAAAAGAATTTTATTTCTAATAGTTTTAATGTAAAAAATATAAGTTTTTTGATTTTTGAAATTGTTTTGGGGTTTTATTATATCTTTTTTTATAGCGTGAAATAAACCAAGCAGGTGAGTTAAATCCTACTTCTAAACATATTTCTGTAATGTTTTTGTTTGAAAATTCTAATAAGAATTTTGCCTTTTCAAATTTTTTATTATCAAGCCATTCTTTAGGGCTAATTCCAAAACTTTGTTTGAAGTTTTTGCTAAAAGTAGTTAAGGACATATTAGATATTTTTGCCATATCATTTACGCTTTGAAAATCTTGTTCGCAATACGAAAATATCTGATATAAAGATAGTTTAAAATTGGTAATTATGGTTTTTAAAAATGATAAAAAACTGTGATTATTCTTACTATAAAGTAGGGCTAAAAATAATTCTTCAAATTTTAATTTTAAAATATCTTCATTGGTTTTATAGCTAAAACAAGGCAAAAATGATGTAAAAATTGAGCTTAATAATTCATTAGAATTTAGCTTAAAAATATGCTCATCGGTTGTAAAATTGCTATTTAAAAGGGCTTTATATTTATAAATTAGCTCTATTAAAATACTTTCTTTAAAACAAATTATAATTGAATTATAATAGTTATTTTCTACGCAGTCTTTTATCAAATATGAGCCTTTTGTAAAAAACAAAATCTCGTTTTTATTAATTGTAAAATCTTGCTTTTTAGTATGTATCATTTTGTATCCATCGTTTATAAAAACAAGAGCATAATCATCAAATAATACTTCATAATAATCATCATTTTTTCTAGTTTCATATAAACAAAGATTAAGATAGTTAGAACTTATAACATTTTTGCTGATTTTACTTAATTCATTAGGTAAATATATCATTTTTCGCCTTTAGTTTTAAAATTTATATATTTTACAAAAGAAAAATTTAATAAAAATTCTTTCGTATATACAAAATATAAATTTTAATTTACAAAAAGTAACACTTTTTCAAAAAAATTAATTTTATTTAATTTATTTTTCATAATTTTTATCATTTTTTGCATATTCTTTCTTAAATACAAAAAATAAAATTTAATTTTTTTGTATATACAAAATTAAGGAGAAATTATGGGAATTTTAAAAGGAACTTTACCAGCTTTATATACACCATATAAAGATGATGGAAGTATTAACGAAGTTGAGTTTTTAAAGATGTGCGAATGGGGCATTGAAAAAGGACTTGATGGTTTATTTTGTAATGGTAGTGCGGGAGATTCACAAGCAATGCCATACGAAATGAAAGTAAAAATGCTAGAGCTTTCAATTAAAGCTGCAAATAAAAAAGTGCCTGTTATTTGTGGGATAGGAAGTTGTATTTATAAAGAGAGTTTAGACCTTGCAAACGAAGCTTATATAAAAGGAGCTAATGCGCTTTTACTTATGATGCCATATTATTATAAGTTTAATGATGATACGCTTTATACTTATGTAAAAGACTTACAAGCAAAAGTAAAACTCCCACTTTATATTTACAATATTCCACTTTTTGCACCTGCAATGAGCTTAAATCTAATTGAAAAATTAAGCAAATTGCCAAATATTGTAGGTATTAAAGATAGTAGTGGAGATGCTTTGTTGCTAAATCATATTTTAGATGTTGTGCCAAGTGATTTTGATGTATTTGTGGGTCGTGAAGAGCATTATTTTGGAGCTTTAATGATGGGTGCAAAAGGTTCAATGACAAGTGCAGGATGTGTTTTCCCTGACGCTATGAGTGCGATTTATAAAGCATATAATGAGAAAAATTATGAAAGAGCAATCAAACTTCAAAAAGCCTTGCTACCTGCTATTAGATTTGGAATGAGCTTATCATTTCCTATGGGCTTTGCGCTTTTACTGAAAGCTCGTGGTTTTGCTTTTGCAAACAAAAGCATTCACCCACTAAGCGAAGAGACCTTAAAAGCACTTGATGAAAAATTCGAATATGCAAAAGAATTAGTTAAAAATATAGAAAGTGTGTTATGAAAAATAGATTTTTAAAAGTTAGTGAAATTGACAATGTTGCAACTGCAATAAGTGATTTAAACAAAGGCGAAGTTTTTAATGAAGTTACCTTATTAAATGATATTAAAAGCGGACATAAATTCGCTTTAACTGATATTAAAAAAGGTGATTTTATTATTAAATACGGCGAAGTAATAGGAGCAGCTAGTATTGATATAAAAAAAGGCGAGTGGGTTCATACAACCAACACCGAAGGCGTTCGTGGTAGGGGAGATAGCTGTGATAGTTCAAAATTAGAAAATGCTTTAAGATTAAGTCAAGAAAGTGCAAGTAAGAAAAACCTAAACGCACAAGATTCAAAACACGAAAAAGTAATTTTGAAAGGCTATAGAAGAGAAGATGGCAAGTTTGGCTTAAGAAATAAGGTCTTAATAATTCCTAGCGTTGTATGTGCTAATAAGGTCGTAGAAAACATTGCTAAAGCGTGTCCTGAAGCTGTATATGTAACTCATCAGCACGGATGTAGTCAGCTTGATTTTGATGCAGAGCAAACAAGAATGCTAATGGCTGGAAATTGTGCAAATCCTAATGTATATGCAGCACTTGTAGTTGGGCTTGGTTGTGAGACTATTAGTTCAAATTCTGTTAAAGAATTAGCAAAAAGTTTAGCTCCTTATAAAGATATAAGAGCAATTAGTATTCAAGAGCTAGGCGGCATTACAAATACAACAAATGAAGGCATAAAAATAGTTAAAGATATGCTTGAAAATGCTAGTAAATGTGAATTAAGTGAAGGTGATTTTAGCGATATTATCCTAGGTACTGAATGCGGTGGAAGTGATGCTTATAGTGGGCTTAGTGCAAATCCATCGCTAGGAAGTTTAAGTGATTATGTAGTAGAGAATGGCGGAGCTGTAATTTTAGCTGAAACAACCGAGCTAATAGGAGCTGAAAATATCTTAGCAAGGCGTGCAATTAATGCTGAAGTTGAGAAAAAGATATATGAAAAAATCTATGGCTTTGAAGAAAATGTAAAAAATAGTGGCTCAGACATTCGTGGTGCAAATCCAAGTCCAGGAAATATAGCAGGTGGGCTAACTACTATTGAAGAAAAAAGCCTTGGTTGTGTTTATAAAGCAGGGACAAGCAAAGTTGTAGATGTGATTGATTATGCAATGCCAGTTACTAAAAAAGGTCTTACATTTATGGATACTCCAGGAAATGATATAGAGCAGCTTAGTGCTATGGTTGCAGGTGGGGCTAATTTAGTTGTATTTACTACAGGTCGTGGAACTCCAACAGGAAGCCCTGTAACTCCAACGATTAAGCTAAGCACAAATAATTTTTGTGCGAAAAATATGGCTGATGTGATTGATTTAAACGCAGGCGAAATCGTAGATGGCAATAAGAGTAAAGAAGATATTAGAGATGAATTAATAGAGCTAATCGTAAAAATTAGTGAAGGCAAATTAACAAAAGCAGAAATCAATAAACAAAATGATTTTAGCGTTTGGAGACTAGCAACAACTTGCTAAGTCTTAAACAAGGGGGATTTATGGAAAAAATAGTTAATAAAATGTATTTAAAGATAATGCCTTTAATACTTTTAATGTTTTGTTTAGCAATGCTAGATAGATCAAACATTGCTTATGTAAAAGATTATATAGAAATAGACGCTGGTATTAGCAAGGCTGCATATGCTTTAGGTGCAGGGATATTTTTTATAGGCTATGCGATATTTGAAATTCCATCAAATTTATTATTGCATAAATTAGGGGCAAAAATTTGGCTAAGTAGAATTATGATAACTTGGGGACTTGTATGTATGGCTATGATTTACATAAAAGATGAAACAAGTTTTTATATTCTAAGATTTTTATTAGGGCTTAGCGAAGCAGGATTTAGCCCAGGGGTTATTTTATATCTTAGTTATTTTTTCCCTACTATTTATAGGTCAAAAGCTTATGGGTTTTATCAATTAGGAGCACCGCTTGCACTAATGCTTGGTGGCGTAATTACAGGGGCTATATTAGATTATGCACCTAGCATTTGGTTTAAAAATTGGCAATGGATGTTTATTATCCAAGGTGCTATTACTATTTTAGTTGGTTTTTATGCTTATTTTAAACTTGCAAGTAAACCTGAAGATGCTAAATGGTTAAGCGAAGAAGAAAAAGCAATTTTAATTGCTGAACTTGAAAAAGAACAAAATAATAAAGAAGAATTAAATTCTAGCAAAGCTTTATCATCAATTATTGTATGGAAATTCGTTTTAGTTTATTTTGCAATTCAGCTTAGTGTTTATGGGGTTTTATTTTATTTACCTACTCAAGTTTCACATTTTTTAGGGACAAATGTTGGATTAAAGGTTGGAATTATTAGTGCAATTCCTTGGGCTGTTGTATTAATTGCTCTACCTATTGTTACAAGTTATGCTGATAAATTAAGAGCTTGGAGTTCTTTTAGTATTGCATTATTGTTATTAGCTGTTGTTAGTATGTTTTTATCTGTATTTATAAATTCTTTAGCTTTATTTATTTTATTCATATCTTTAGCAGCTGTTGGTTTTATAGCGATTCAGCCTATTTTTTGGAATTTACCAACTCAAATCTTAAAAGGCACAGGAGCAGCAGCAGGAATAGCATTGATTGGGGCTTTAGGCAATCTTGGTGGTTTTGTAGCACCTAATTTAAAAAATTATGCCGAAAGTCAATTTAATAGTTCTTATGCAGGTTTAATTGCTTTATGTTTGGTCGCATTCTTAGGAGTGCTTATGTTAATACATTTAAAAAAATCTTACAAAAATATTAAATAAGGAGAAATTATGGATTTAGGATTAAAAGGAAAAGTTGTAGTTGTTACAGGTGGTGGAAAAGGTATTGGTGGTGGCATTAGTATGTGTTTAGCTAATGAAGGTGCAATTCCTGTTATCATATCTCGCTCTAAGCTTGATAGTGATTTTGAAAGCAAAATTAAAGCACTTTGCCCAAATTACGGCTTTTATCAATTAGATTTATCAAAATGGCAAGATATTAGTGTAGTTGTAGAGCAAATTGTGGCTAAATATGGCTCAATTTATGCACTTGTTAATAATGCAGGTATGAATGATAATCTTCATATTGAAAGTGCTACGACAGAGGAGCTTATTAAAAGTTATGAGAGCAATTTATTTCATTATTATGAAATGACAAAATGCTGCCTTCCACATATTAAAAAAGAGCAAGGAAGTATCTTAAATATCTCAAGTAAAACAGGTATCACAGGTCAAGGAAGAACAACAGCATACGCAAGTGCAAAGGGCGCTCAAATAGCTATGACAAGAGAGTGGGCTTGCGCTTTTGCACCTGATAATGTTAGAGTAAATTGTATTTGCCCTGCTGAAGTTTGGACTCCACTTTATGAAAAATGGATTAAAAATTTCTCTGACCCTGAAAAGCAATATCAAGAAATTGCAAAATTTATTCCACTAGGTCATCGCTTTACAACTTGCGAAGAGATAGCTGATACTGCAGTATTTACAATAAGCCCAAGAGCATCTCACACAACAGGGCAGATTTTAACTCCAGATGGTGGTTATATGCATCTTGATCGTGCATTAAACTGGGAAAATTAAGGAGAAAAAATGAATAAAAATGTAAAAATTGCAATTATTTTAGTAACTTCATTATTTTTCTTATGGGGTGTTAGCTATGGACTTGTTGATGTTATGAATAAAAACTTTCAAAATCATCTAGGCATTACTCAACAAAATAGTGGCTACTTGCAAATGGCTTATTTTGGGGCGTATTTTGTGATGGCACTACCTGCTGGCTGGATTGCTTCAAGATTTTCTTATAAGGTTGGGATTATTACAGGATTAGCACTTTATGCGATTGGTTGTTTGCTAATAATTCCTGCAACTAATATGGCTAGTTTTTCTATGTTTTTATTTGCATTTTTCATTCTTGCGTGCGGGCTTGGAGCACTTGAGACTAATGCAAATCCTTATATGACAAAGCTAGGAGATGAGAAAAACGCTTCATTTAGAATTAATGCAGCTCAAAGCTTTAATGGTTTTGGGCAATTTGTTGGACCTATTATTGGCGGAAGTTTGTTTTTATCAATCACTCATAGTGGCGAAAATGCAACTGATACAGAAAAAGAACAAGCATTACTTGAAAATATGTTTAATGTGCAAATGGTTTATGTAGGAATTGCTTTAGTAGTGTTTTTAATCTTACTTGCATTTGTGTTTAATAAAATTCCAGAAGGTAGCGAAGTAAGTGAAGAAGTAGAGTATAAAGACAACTCAAAATCAATTGATGTATTTAAACATAGGCATTTTAACTTAGGTGTATTAGCTCAATTTTTATATGTTGCAGCTCAAGTTGGAGCAGGAGCGTTTTTTATAAATTACGCAGTAGAACATACAGCAAGTTTAGGAGAAAAAGCTTTAAGCGATGAAAAATCAGCATATTTTTTCTCAGCTGCACTTGTTGCGTTTATGATAGGAAGAATTGTTACAACTCCACTTATGAAAAAATTTAAAGGCGAGAGTATTTTGGGGCTTTATTCATTAATAAATGTTGCATTGTGCTTTTATTTATATATTGCTGATGGAATGATTAGTGTTTATGCTTTAATTTTGGTATTTTTCTTTATGAGCATTAGTTTTCCTACTATTTTTGCCGTTGCTACAAAGGATTTGCCATTAAATCAAGTAAAACTTGGTGGCTCAATCTTAGTAATGAGTATTTGTGGTGGTGCAATAATGCCTACAATTATGGGTTCAATAAATGATAGTTATGGCACAGGTGCGGGATTTTTAGCTTTAGCTCCTTGCTTTTTATATGTAGCATTATATAGCTTTTTATGGACTAAAAAGTCATGAAAATAATTGATACACATTTTCATATATGGGATAAAAATGATATTAGTTGGGTGCAAAACGCCCCAACTAGATTGCAAAGAGATTTTTCTTTTGATGAATATTTAGATGAGTTTAGCAAAAGTGATTTTTTAGGTGGGGTTTATGTAGAAATAAATGCAAATAATCCTAGCCAAGAGAGTGCAAAAATGCTTAGCTTTCAACATAAAAAATTACTTGCTTTATGCCTTGCTACAATAGGTGGTGCTAGTTTTAGAGAAGTTTTACATACAAAGCCAAGTGGATATTGCTTAGGCAGTGAGTTTAAAAAGACTATTAATTTAGTAAATGCAAATGATTTAATGTTTGAAGTTTGTATAAACGAAGATGAGCTAAGTAATTTTAGCAAAATTGCAAAGGAATTTAAATCAGGAATTATCTTTAATCATTTTGCAAATATTAAGGATTTTAGTGGCGAAGATAGTTTAAGGCAAATTGCTAAAAAAGAAAATATTTATATGAAATTATCTTGTCAAGATGATTTTATTTTAGGCAAGGATTATTCAAAATTACTTGATATGGCATTTAATATTTTTGGAGAAAGTAGAATTTGTTTTGGCTCAAACTATCCTGTAAGTGAGTTAAAACCAAATGAATGGATTAGAATAATTGAAAATCATTTTAAAAGTGATGATTTAAAAGAAAAGATTTTTTATTTAAACGCAAAAGAAATTTATAAAATAAAGGAGATTTAAAATGCAAAGATTTGGGCAAATTATAAAAGTTATTCCGGAAAAATTAGCTGAATACGAAAGGCTTCACGCAAAACCTATGGAAGGTGTAAATGAGATGATAAAGGCTTGTAATATTCGTAATTATTCAATTTATAATTTTGGCGAATATCTATTCGCTTATTTTGAGTATGTAGGGAGTGATTACGAAGCTGATATGGCAAAAATGGCAGCCGATGAGAATACTCGTAAGTGGTGGGCTTGCACAGACCCTTGCCAAATATCGCTTGGCTATGCAGGTCAAAAATGGCTTAATATGAAAGAAGTTTATCATTTAGATTAGACTTTTCATATTAAGTTTAAAATAATTCTTATTTAACTAAATTAAATAAGAATTAAAAATATTTATATAAAGAAAAGCTCTTTAGCATTATCTTGTAATATAATTTTAGCTTTATCATTAGTAACTTTTAAAAAATCATCTAAAGCTTTTTGATAATTTATTTTGCTTTCGTAATTTGTATGTGGCCAATCACTTCCATAAACAAAGTGTTTTATATCAAAAATATCGCTTAATTTATCAAATACATCTTTACTAAACGCTAAATCTTCATCTAATCTATAAAAACCACTTACTTTAAAGTTAATATCTAAATTTTTATAATTATTAAACTCATCTAATAATTTAAAAGTATCTTTATTAGGTCTTGCAAGATGATCAATCATAATTTTTACATTATATTTGGCTAAATCATCAATGATAAATAATAATTTATCTAATTCTTTATGTAATTCTATGTGAAGATTAAATTCTTTAATATACTCTAAAGCTTCTTTATAATCATCAAAATTAGGCTTATCTTTTCCTATTAGATTAAGCCTTAATCCACAGACATTTTTTTCTTTTAAATCACTAATATTATTAGGGTCAATTACCACAATTCCCCTTAAATTAGAATGCTCTTTTAAAGCTTGTAATAAATATGAATTATTAAAACCTAAAAAACTAGGCTGAACTAAAACACCATAAGAAAAATTAAATTCCTTTAAATTAGCCAAATATTGTTCGCAACTTGCATCATAATTTGGCACATATCTAACTACATTAGCCGAACTTATATTTGCTCTAAAAATGTGAGCGTGAGTATCTATATACATAATTCTTCCTTAAAAAATATTCATAACAATAATTCCAGCAATTAATGCTGCTATAAAACCTATGGGAATTGCTCTTACAAGTAAGCCTTTAAATAAACTATCCTTATGCTCGTTTGCAATCGCTCCTAAAACCAATGAACCCCCAGAGCTAAATGGTGAAATAGCACTAGCTTGTGCTCCAATTACTATGCAAGTAAATAGCACAACTTCACTAAAACCACTTGCATTGCTTAATGTAGGCACAAGTGGGAAAAGTGCAGGAGTAACCACTCCTAAAGTGCTAGAAAATAGCGACATAATAGCTGCAATTATCATCATCATAATAGGGACAATTATTTTTGGCACATTGCTTTCTACAAAGCCTGATAATTGATTAATCACACCTGCTTTAGTAGCAATACTAACAAGTATCCCAACTCCGCAAATCATAATCAAAGTCCCCCAAGGAATAAGTGCTATAACTTGCTTTTCATCTCCTAATTTTAAAAGCAATGATATAGCTACAAAAACAATAGCTATTAATCCTATATCTATTTTAGAATTTATAAAAGTTATAGTTTTTTCATTGGGAAATGCTATGTGTAATAAAGGAAATGCTAATACAAAAACCATCATAAGTGCCATTAAAATTAGTGTGGTTTTTTGTTTATCATTAAAAGTAATTTTTTCGCTTAATAATTCTATTTTTATATTAGATTTTTTTGCTTTAAATACAAAAAGACTGATTACAAAAATAGGCAAAATAAAAGTAAATAAAAATATCACAAAAGCATTAGAAAATGCAATATCAGGATTTATACTTGATTTTTCCATAAGAGAGCGAAATATTATTCCACTTTGAGAAGTTGGAAAATTTGCCCCGCCTAAAGCACCATAATTAATAGCCATAGCTCCACCAACCCTATCAAGACCTGTTTTTTCGCAGAGTAAAAAAGTAATTGGAGCCATAAAGGCTAAAACACTATAAAATCCAGCACCCATTGCAGCAATTAAAGCCGATACTAAAAATATCGCATAAGGTAAAAAATATGGATAATTTTCAAATTTTTTAATCAAAAACGCAGCTAGTTTTTCTAATGTCCCATTAACACTTGCGAAATTATAAAATAACGAAACTGCAAAAATAACAAAAAATATAGAAACAGGCCAATAAGAAATAATTTCTTTAGGCTTTAAATCCATAAAAAACGCACCAATAATATAGGCAAATATAATTGCAAAAAATCCTATATTTAAGCGAGTTTTATAGCCAATTAGAATTGATAAAATAATGGCTAAGATAATAAAACTTGTAAGCATATTAATCCTTTAATTAAAAATATTTTTTTAAATTCTTTTTTAAATTCTAAATAATTTATGTAAAATAACATTAATTTGATTAACAAAGAAAAGGAGAAATAGTATGAATAATTATGAATTATTTTACAATGAAGCTAAGAATATGTTTAAAGATAGGATATTTAATGACTATCTTAGATGTTTTGCTTATGGAATTGATGCGTCTTGTTATAAATATGTCCCTAAGATAGTAGTAATAGCAAGAAATGAGAGCGAAATACAAGAAATAATTAGACTAGCAAATAAATATAAAACTCCATTAAACTTTAGAGCAGCAGGAACTAGCTTAAGCGGTCAAAGCTCAACGGATAGTGTTTTAGTAGTAATTAAGTTTGCATTCAAAAAAATCGCTATAAATGATGATGCTAGCGAGATTAGTTTAGGTTGTGGTGTTGTTGGAATTAATGCTAATTTATCATTAGCTAAATTAAGTAAAAAAATTGGCCCAGACCCTGCTACGATTAATTCAGCTTTAATTGGTGGTATTGTTGCTAACAACTCAAGTGGTATGTGCTGTGGAACTAAGGATAATTCTTATAAAACTTTAAATAGTATTAGAGTGATATTAAATGATGGAACTATCCTAGATACTAAAGATAAAGCAAATGTGGAAGAATTTAAAAGAACTCACGCTAATTTAATTAATGAAATTAGAGCTATTAAAGAAGAGATTAAAAATGATAGCGAATTATATGAATTAATTAAACGCAAATTTAAAATCAAAAACACAACAGGCTATGCTATAAATTCTTTCATTGATTATGATGATGAAATAGATATTTTAGCTCATTTATTTGTAGGTAGCGAAGGGACTTTAGGTTTTGTTAGTGAAGCAAGACTTAAAACTATTGATGATTTACCTTATAAAGCCTGTGCTTTATTGTTTTTTAATGATATTAGCGACGCTGCAAATACTATTAGTGAATTTGCAAAATATGATTTTATAAATTCAGCTGAAATTATGGATTATGCTAGTTTAAAAGCTGCTAGTAGTTATGATGAATTAAAAGATTTATTAAGTGATATAAAAGACAATAATACCTGTGTATTAATTCAAACTGAAAGCGATAATGAAGAAGTTTTAAATGCAAATATAGTTAAAATTAAAGAGCTTTCAAGCAAAACTTTTAAATCATATTATTCTAAAGAAAAAAGCGAATATGATTTATGGTGGAAGATTAGAAAAGCGCTTTTACCAATAGCAGCTAGTAAAAGACCTGTTGGAGCTACTGTTATTACTGAAGATGTGTGCTTTGAGATAAAAGATTTAGCAAATGGTATTAGTGCTATTCAAGATTTATTTAAAGAATTTAATTTTGAAGGTATTATTTTTGGTCACGCATTAGCTGGAAATATTCACTTTATCATCACTCCTAATTTAAATGATAAAACCGAATTTGAAAATTTTGCAAAATTAGTAGAAAAAATGTCAAGTGTAGTAGCTAGTTTTGGTGGAAGTATCAAAGCAGAGCATGGCACAGGAAGAATGGTTGCACCTTTTGTTGAGATTGAGTGGGGTAAAAAAGCTTATGCTATAAACTGCAAGATAAAAGATATTCTTGATAAAGATAATATATTTAATCCTGATGTAATTATTACAAAAGATAAAGATATTTATAAGAAAAATATCAAAAACCAAAGCCCTGTTGATGAAGCTTTAAATTTATGTATGGAATGTGGATTTTGTGAGAGATTTTGTCCATCAAATGAAATCAGCCTAAGCCCTAGACAAAGAATTGCAGTGCTTAAAGAGATGAAGAGTTTAGAAGAATTAAACGACGAAGATAGCAAGAAAAAATTAAAAGATATGAAAAAGCTTTATAATTTTTATGTAGATACTACCTGTGCTGCTTGTGGGGTTTGTTCTATGGTATGTCCTTTAGGTATTAATTTTGCTGATTTTAGCTTAAAATATAGAAAAGCAAATCAAGGAGCTATTTCAAGAATTATCGGTAATTTTGCTTATAATCACCACGAAACTACTTTAGCTCTAGCAAAAACTTCTTTAAAAATTGCTAATAAATTTGATAATTACAAATTAAATAATTTACTAGCTACATTTAATTTACCACAAAGTAGAAATTACTTGCCTAGAGCAAATGATTATAAGTATTCAACAAATACTCAAGAAGAAAATGTTATATATTTTACAAGTTGTTTAAATAAAGCATTTAAGCCTAATGCAAAAATGAGTGATAAAAGAAGCATTCAAGAAGTATTTGAAAGTCTATGTAAAAAGGCAGGAATTGGAATAATCTACGCTCCAAATGATTTATGCTGTGGAAAGGCTTATGAGAATTATGAAAATATTCAAATTGCTAATGAAGCAAAATTAAATGAGTATTTATCTAATCAAAATTGCAGCGTTGTGATTGATCATTCTGCCTGTTCGGCTAAGGTAGTTAAAAATCATAAAGGTAAAGTTTATGATTTGAGTGAATATTTATACAAAGTAATTGCTCCAAGATTAAAAATCACAAAAGTAAATGAGCCAATAGGCTTATATATTATGTGTGCTGCTAGAAAAATGCATATAGAAGATAGCATAATGAGTTTAGCTAAATTATGTGCTGATGAAATAGTAATTGATAATGATACATACTGCTGTGGATTTGCTGGATATAAAGGCTTTTTAACTCCTAAGCTAAATATAAGTGCTACAAATAATTTTAAGAAATTTTACTCAAGCACTAATGTTAAAAGAGGTTTTAGTTCATCTAGCACTTGCGAAGTAGGACTTAGTGATGCTACTAATATGTCTTGGCAACATATTGCTTATTTATTAGACGAATGCAGTAATTAATCATTGAAAGAATTTGAAAATTAATTTTCAAATTCTTTAAGCTTGTGTTACTAAAAGTAATACAAGCTTTAATATTTTTATTTTTTTCTATCTTTTTATCAATATATCTAGTATCCTAAAAACATAAGTTAATAAAGGAGTAAAATGAAAACTTATGTTTCTAAATTAGTATTAAAAGATACTATAGGTATTGGTGTTTTAGTTGTTAAAGAAGAGCTCTTTAGTAGAGTAGAATTATTTTTAGAAAAAGATTATCAAAAGAGCATAAAAGAATTAGCAAATATTTATGGTTTTAGTGAAGACGCAATTGATTTAAGAGATAAGATTATTTTTCCATCGGCTATTGATTCTCAAGTGCATTCTCGTTCTCAAGCAAATAATGAAGATTTTGAACTAGCAAGCAAACAAGCAAGTGCAGGTGGTGTTAGTGTAATGGTAGAAATGCCTTATGATGCAGGATTACTTATATCAAACGCAAATAATTTTAATAAAAAATTAAAAGATGGCTTAGAAAATTCTTATGTTGATTTTGCTCTTTATGCGACCATAAATCCAGAAGATGGTATAAAAAATATTGAAGAATTAATAAAATTAGGTGCTTGTGGCTTTAAATTATCTTTATTCGGAACAGACCCTGTTAGATTTCCTAGAATACCACCATATTTAATGTATGAAGTTATGCTTGAATGTGCAAAATATGATGTAATGGTAGGAGTGCATAATGAAGACCATGAAAGTGTTATTTATCTAACTGAAAAAATAAAACAAGAAAGAACAGACTATAAAGCACATAATTTATCTCGCCCTGAGTGGGTTGAAAATATAGCTGTAAATACTATATATGAATTAGGAGCTAGTGCAAGAGCAAAAGCTCATGTTGTTCATGCTTCTAATAAAAGAGCTTTAGAAATTGCTAATAATTATAAAAAAGATGGCTACAAAGCTAGTGTTGAATGCTGTTTGCATTATTTAATTTGCTCTGAAGAAGATGAGGTTAGAAGATTAAATGGTATTGCTAAAATCAATCCACCAATAAGAGATTTAGCCAACAAAGAAGCTATATGGGAATGTTTAAAAAATGGCTTAGTTGATGTAGTTTCAACAGACCATGTAAGATGGAGTAAAGATAGAAAAAGTAATGAGAATATATTTTTAAATTCTAGTGGAGCTGCAGGTCTTGAAGTGTTATTACCTTTATTTTTAAGTGAATGTAAAAAAAGAAATGTAGATTTAAGTTTAGCTTCTAAATTACTATCAACTAATCCAGCGAAATTGTTTAAATTGCCAAATAAAGGAGAATTAAAAGCTGGAAATGATGCTGATTTTGTTATTTTAAGCGAAGATACTTATAAGTATTATGCAAAAGATGGTTTTAGTAATCTTGATTATAGTTTGTATGAAGGCTATGAAATGCTTTATAAAATAAATGAACACTATGTTAGGGGTAATAAAGTATTTGATGGTAAAAATGTATATAAATTTAATGCAAAATTTATAAATCCTAACGAGAATTGATATGAAAATACTTGCAGATGATATTAAATTTCATATAAATAATTTAGCAAAAATTACAGAAACAAATCGTCCTTTTACTAGATTGGTATTTACTAATACTTATGAAGAAGGTAGAAAATATATTAAAAATCATTTTTTAAATTTAGGACTTAATGTTATATATGATGATTTTGCCAATATGTTAGCTATTAAAAAAGGCAAAAGTAATGAATGTATTATAGTAGGTTCTCATAGCGATACCGTTGCTAGTGGTGGTAGATTTGATGGAGTTTTAGGTGTTGTATCTGCTATGGTAATTGCTACAGCTTTAAAAGATATACAATTAGATAAAACTTTAATTTTTTGTGATTATTTAGGAGAAGAGCCTAATTATTTTGGTTTATCTTGCGTAGGTTCTAGGGGAATGTCTGGTAATTTGAGTAAAGAACAACTTGATATTAAAGTTAATGATACTAAATTATCAGATATGATAATCAAATCAGGTGGTAATAAATCATTTAGAACTTTTAATGAATTAGGAATAGGTAAGCTTATTGAAAGTTATGAATTGCATATTGAACAAGGAAATATGTTAGAGAGTTTAAATACTAAGATTGGTATTGTAAATAAAATTGTAGGTATTTCAAGATTTAATGTGGAATTTAAAGGTTTAAGCAATCATGCAGGAACAACAGCTATGCATTTAAGAAAAGATGCTTTATTAAATTCTTCAAAATTTATCGTATGGTTAAATGATAAAGCTATTGAGTATTCTAAACAAGCTTATACGGTGGCAACCGTTGGGGCGTGTAGTGTAATGCCTAATGCTGCTAATGTTATTTCTAATAGTGTAAAAATAAGTATAGATTTAAGAAGTGAAGATGATTTAATAAGAATAAATTTTATTAAAGAGATTGAAGAAAAGCTAAAAGATTTAGACGCTAATTATAAATTAGTATCAGATTCTAATGCTACTCCTGCTGATGATTTAATTATTAAGAATTTAAAACAAACAGCAGATGAGCTACAAGTAAGTAATATTATTATGCCAAGTGGGGCAGGGCATGATAGTGCTTTTATAGCTAAGATAGCTTCTATGGGTATGATTTTTATACCTAGCAAAAATGGTTTATCTCATCATCCTGATGAAGAAAGCTCATTTGAAGATGCAGCTATTGGCACTCAAATTATTTTAAATAACATATTAAGGAGTGGTTATGAAAAATAGAACAAGAACCGTTATAGCAGCTTCTATGGGTAATGCTTTAGAATGGTATGATTTTTCTTTATTCGCATTTTTTGCAGTATATATTAGTGCTAATTTTTTTCCAAAAGAAGCAGACCCAATTACTAATATGATTAATACTTTTTTATTATTTGGGGTTGGTTTTATAGCAAGACCTATTGGTGCTATACTATGTGGCTATATAGGTGATAAATATGGTAGGAAAAAGTCTTTATTGCTAACTATTTCAACAATGGCTATAGGAATAATTATTATAGTATTAACTCCAAAATTTCAAGATATAGGATATTTAGCTCCTATTATGCTTTTAGTAGCAAGATTATTTCAAGGATTTAGTGCAGGTGGAGAAATCGGTGGGGCAACTAGTTATTTATTAGAAAATGCTGATAAAAAGCAAAGATTATTATATGCTTCATTTTTGCAATCAACCATTGGAATTGCTAATATATTATCTGCATTAGCTGGAGTTATTATTACTACTATATTTACTACTCAAGATATTTATGATGGTGCTTGGAAATATGCTTTTGCTTTCGGGCTTTTGATTATTCCTATTGGCGTATATATTCGTAATAAATCTAATGAAAGTGCAGTTTTTATTGAGCAACAAAAAGAGAACAAAAACAAAGCACCTTTAAAAGATTTATTAAAAGATTATAAAGGTAGAATTTTTACAGGTATGCTCTTTAGCACATTATGGACTGCTGGAGTTTATAGTTTAATTATTTTTATGCCTACTTTTTATCATAAATTCTTAGGCTATGATATGCAATTAGGCTATACTGCTAGTTTTTTAGGAAATATATTTTTGACATTAGGGTGTTTTTTTGCAGTGTTTATAGCACATAAAATTGGTCTTATAAAATCTCTTATGATTTCTATTGGACTTTTATCTTTTATTCCATTTTTGGCTTTATATGTTTTATTAGGTAGTAGCAATGCTTTTTTATTATTTGCTATTCATATAATTTTATGTTTATTAATTAGCTTTTTTGTTGGATTAGCACCTGCTATTATGAGTTTATTATTTCCTGCTCATGTAAGAAGTAGTGGTTTGAGTATTTCTTATAATTTAGTTGCAATATTTTTTGCAGGATTTACTCCGGCAATTATTACATATTTAGCAAAATTTAGCTTATTTGCTCCTGCTGCTTGGACTTTATTGTCTTGTATTTTAGCTTTTTGGGGAGTTGTAAGAATGAAAAAATTAGGTCTTGATAATTGGCAAGAGTTTTAATTAAAAAGAATTTGAAAATTAATTTTCAAATTCTTTAATTGTTTTAGACTTGTCTTATTACATCAATTACACTGCCATCACGATATTCAACGACGGCTACTATTCTTTTATTTGATTTTTCATATTCACAAACTCCGCAAATATCATTTGCAATACTAGCTAAGTCTTTTATATCAAGTATTTTTAGCCTTGAGTTTTTTAAGGTTTTTGCCAAAGTTTTATCATTTAGTGCAATTCCGTATTCGCAAACAAGTGCATTAATGCTTTCTCCTGGAGTTGTAATTGAGTTTATTTTTTCTTTAACGATAGCTTTTCTAGTCCTAATTAAATTAGTAGTAATTATTGCTAGTTTTGCTCCTGCAGCAGCGTCGCTATGCCCACCACTTCCGCCCATAATATATCCATTTGAACTAGTCATTACATTGGTATTAAAATTAGTATCAACTTCAGTTGCTCCTAAAACAACGCAATCAAGTCTATTTACTATAGGAGAGCTTGTGTGAATGTTTGCATACAAACTTGAGCTAACTTCGTAATGATTAGGATTAGTTTGCAATGATTTTAAAGCTTCTAAATCAAAACCTTGAACATCAAAAATATTATTAAAATACCCTTCATTATATAAACTAACTAAATATGCAGTTATTCCGCCCATAATAAATGAGCCTTTGATATTTTTTTCTTTCATAATTTCTTTTACATAATGAGCACTTGCAAGGCTTATCCCACCAGCTCCTGTTTGAAATGAAAAACCATCTTTTAAAAGCCCACTTTCATCTATTAAATTAGCTGTTGTTTTAGCAATTTTTAGCTGAATTGGGTCTTTTGTAATATCAGTTGTGCCTGATTTAATACCATTTGGATCACCTATCTCATCAACCATTAAAACATAATCAATCTTATCTTGAGTAATACTAGGATTGCTTAATGGATAAGGATAGATAGTATCGCTTACTGCAACGCTAACTTTAGCAAAGTCTGCATCAGGCATAGCATAACCGATTGAGCCAAAGGCATTTTTACCCATAGTGCCGTTTATATTCCCTGCGTTATCAGTTGCACTTGCTGCAATAAATGCTACATCAATTTCTAAATCCCCTGCATAAATTGCTCTAGCACGACCGCCGTGGGTTCTAAAAATAGCTACTTTTTTAAATTCTCCACGAGAAATAGCATTTGCGACTTTTCCTGTGCAATAGTTTGTATCTATTTGAGTTATTATTCCTTTTTTTGCATATTCTACTAAAAAATCATGAGTTGGAAAAATTGCACTAATTGCTAGTTTTAAATCATTTATGCCTAGCTCTTCACAAGCTTGTAAGATAATTCCTACTACTTTATCCCCATTTCTTAGATGATGATGAAATGATATTGTATCTCCACTTTTTAAGCCTGTTTTTTTGATTAATTCTTTTACATTTGTATAGACTTTATTATCAGTTGGGTTTGATAGTTTTATATGCTTTTTAAGTGATTTTTCTTTAGGTTTTAAGCTAAATGCTCCGTTAAAAGCAATTACTTCTCCATAATCTTTAATATAATCAATATTCATAGAATTTCCTTTAAAATCTTTTTAGCACGACTAACAATAGGTGCATCAATCATTTTGCCATTTAGTGAAATTACTCCACTTTTTTTAAGTTCGGCTTCTTTTATAGCGTTTAGGACTTGATTAGCCCAGATTATTTCTTTTTCGCTAGGTTTAAAGCAATTATGAATAATATCAATATGCCTTGGGCTAATTACTAATTTGCCATCAAATCCTAGATTTTTAATATAAGTTGTATCGGCTATTAATCCATTTTCATCATTTATATTTGTATATGGAGTATCTATTGCATCTATTTTTGCAGCCTTACATACATTTAATAAATAATTTCTAGCAAAATCAATCTCAACTCCACTCTCGCTTCTTCTTGCATTAATTTCGCTCGTATAATCTTCTGCACCAAAGCAAATAGCACTAACGCCATTTAAAAATGCTAATTCTTTAGCATTCAATAAGCCAAGTGGAGTTTCTATTAAAAGTAAAATTTCAATTTTTGGATTTAAATTCTTAGTGTATTTGATAAGTTCTTTAATCTCTTCTACATTTTCAGCTTTTGGGATTAATATGCTATTAATTTTAGTTTTTGATAGTGCTAAAATATCGTTTTTTGCATTCTCTAAATTAATTCTAACTATTTTTTCACATTCATAATTTAGCCTAGTTAAGGCATTGCAAACTAGATTTAAGGCACTATCTTTTTGCATAGGACTTACTGCATCTTCTAAGTCAAATATAATAGCATCAGCTCCAAATAATCCTGCGTTTTGAATATTTCCTGCATTATTTCCTGGTATAAATAGCAATGTTCTTCTCATTTTTCTAACCTTTCTAATGCTGTTTTTAGCCTTGCTAAGATACAAAAATCTAAAGCACCTTTATCATTTATCTCTATTAAGACATTTGTATTTTTGTGTTCTTTACAATAATTTTGAATTAAGTTCTTAATATGTTTTGCATAAGGATTTTCTTCTTCGTTTATAAATACGATTTGAAATTCCTTATGTTTTTGAATATTAATTAAACAATCATTTGATTCAATAGTTCCAACGCTAATCATCTTAAACTCCAAATTGTGCAAATAAAAATGTAGCAGCTATAACCGTGCAAGCTCCGCCAATTCTAGTTGAAATCTGTGCAAATGGCATAAGCTCCATTCTATTACAAGAGCCTAGAATTGCAACATCTCCTGTGCCACCAAGTCCTGAATGACAAACCATAACGCAAGAGCATTCAATCTCAAACATATTTAAAAACTTTGCACAAA
Organism: Campylobacter sp. RM9334; assembly: GCF_020138145.1. Classification (NCBI taxonomy): domain Bacteria; kingdom Pseudomonadati; phylum Campylobacterota; class Epsilonproteobacteria; order Campylobacterales; family Campylobacteraceae; genus Campylobacter; species Campylobacter sp. RM9334. The sequence goes on along the minus strand of NZ_JACGAX010000005.1, from coordinate 14,366 downwards.
AATACCCAGTAAGTGCCATAGTAGTAACTACGCTAAAGCAAATTATTATAAAAGCAATATTAATTGCAGCAATTACATCTTTCCAAGGTGTCCAAATAACTCCAACACCTACTAAAAGAGCCCAAGTTAGGTTTTTGCTTACAAATTGATATATGAAATTAGCTCCGTATTCTAGGCTTTTTGGCATTATGTTTAAAACTTTTGTAATAGCAGCCATAATAATCATAATAATTGGAGCAGGAATTGAAATTATCATATTTAATAATTTTCCTATTAAAAAATAGCATACCGCAACGAGCAAACCAGCACCCATTAATTTAATATCAAAAGGCAAGGTATCGTTATTTAAAGAATTGATATTTTCTTCTTTAGTTTTTACTAAAAGCCCGTTTCCACTTAAATGTGGCTTTTTTAGAGCTAGATTTTTTAAATATCCTGCATAAGCAATTGCAAATAAGTTTCCAAGCATTGCAGCAGGTGCTAGAAGTGCTATTATATTTGATGAATTGGCATTGCCTAAAATTTCTGAATAAGCAACACTTAGTGGGATAATTCCCTCTCCAACTCCGCCACTTAAGATAGGAATTGCTATATAAAATACAGCGTGAGCTCCGCCAATACTAGTAATTGAACCTATTAAATATGCCACTATAATAGCTAAAAAAGTTCCTATAAATAAAGGTATAAACATTTTTAAAAACCCTGCAATTAAAATTGCTCGTTTCATACTTAATATACTTCCAACTACTAAAACGCTTATATAAAGATATAAGAAATTAGATTGCTTAATGAAAAATGTTATAGCATCTATTGAGTTTTGATTTAATAAACCATAATAAACCATACAAGATGGAACAAAAATGCTTAATATAGCTGGTCCGCCAATATCTTTTAAAATAGGCACTTTCATACCAATTTCGCCAAGCAGTATTCCTAAAATCATAGTAATAGCAAGTCCGCCTACCATATCTTTAGGAAGTTTTCCAAAATAGCAAGTGAAAAATACAATAAGTGCAAATACACAAAATGCGTATAAATTTACACCACCTATTTGTCTTTCTTTCATAAAAACTCCTTTAAAAATAATTTGAGTTTTCATTTTAAGAAGAATTAAGATTTTGTAAATTTAAGTAATTTAAAAAAGCTTTTAAATAATTAAAATAAGTAAATTAGTTTAATTTATAATATATTTGTGGTCTTCCTTTGGCTTTATATTCTAGTTTTGAAGTAATGTAATTAATTTGTTCTAAATAAGTTAGATATTTTCTAAGAGATATTTTAGAAATATTTGTTAGTTTTTCTAATTCATTGACATTAAACCAAGTATTAAATTCTTTTATTTTATCTTTTATAAGAGCTAAAGAATTTTTATCAATTCCTTTTGGTAATTCATCAATTTGTTTATAAAGAGCTTTATCAATATTTTCTTGATTGATTTTGCTATTTAATAGATTTCTTCTTAACTTATATTGATTTAGTGAGCTTTCAAGCCTATTTTGTTTAAATGGTTTTAGAATATAATCAATTACTCCTAGATTTAAGCTTTTTTGTAAGCTTAAGCTATCATTTCTAGCAGAAATTACAATAATATCAATCTTACTAAACTCACTTTTAATTCTTCTAATAAGCTCAATTCCATCAGTATTTGGCAAGGTTAAATCAAGCAATATTAAATCTATTTCATTACTTAGCAAATAATTTATAGCATCATCTACTTTAGTAAAACAAGCTAGTAATTTAAACTCACTTACTGATAAAAGAATGTTTTTATTAATATCTTGCACCATCAAATCATCTTCAACTATTATTGTCTTAATCATTATTAATCCTTAAAATTACACTAAAAGAGCTTCCATTTTTTAATTTACTAACACTTATTGTTCCATCATAATTAGCAACAATTTTAGCACATAAATAAAGTCCATATCCTCTAAATTCACCCTTAGTAGAATAGCCTTTAGTAAATAAGTTTTCTTTATTTTGAATGCCGCAGCCATTGTCTTTGCATTGAATTTTTAGGTAGTTTTTATTATTTTTTATAAATATTTCTATATTTTTATTTTCTGTATTGCTTAATGCGTCTATTGAATTATTTATTAAATTTGAAAGAATGCTAATAATATCATTTTGTAAATTACTATCATTTAAATTATCTAAAAATGATTTTTTATTAAGATTTATATTGATTTTCAATTCTTTTGCAAAGGCGAATTTGCTTTCGCAAAAAGCTAGGATTACTTTATCATTGATATTGCATAATAATTTATTTAAATTCTCTTTATTTTTTAAAATCAATTCATCACAATAATTTTTTGCTTCATTTATATTATTATTTTCTAATAAGGCATTTATTATGTGAAGTTTGTTTGAGAATTCGTGATGATTTGCTCTTAGGGCTTCGGCGTATTTTTTGACATCTATTAGCTCATTTGCTAATTTTTTAACTTCTTTTATATCTTTAAAAGACGCTACAACTCCTGCTATATTATTATCTATAAAGTATGGAATTCTATTTGTTAAAATTGTGATTTCGTTTAATATTTGCTCTTGATTTAATTCAGCTATTTTTGTATTTAATACTTTTTGCATATTTGAATGTGGGATAATATTGGCATTTTTTCCTATTAAATCATTATCTACTAAGGCTAGTTTAAAAATATCTTTAGCTTTATCATTTATTAAAGTAATGGTGTTTTTATCATCTACTGCAATTATCCCATCATTTAAAGATTGCAAGATAGCGTTTTGTCTTGCAACTAAACTAGCTATTTGTTTTGGTTCATAACCTAATAATATGTTTTTTATATTTTTATTTAGTATTTTTGCTAGTATTAAAATGATTATTATAAAAATAATTATCAAAACAAAATTATATTTATTTTCTTCTAAAATTATTTGATTTAGATAATCTACGAATACTCCAACTATTACAGCACCTATAATTTGATTATCTTTATAAATTGGGCTAAAGCTTCTAATTGAGCGTTTTAAAGAACCTTTTGCTATTGAGATATAATGTCCTTGTCCGTTTAAAACTTGTTTAGCGTCCCCACCTTCTACTAAAGTGCCTATTAAATCTTTATTAGGGTGGGTTAGTCGCTTTTGGTTTTTATCTATTATTACTATGAAATCAAGATTTAATTCTTTACTTAATTTGTTTATATCTTCATTTAAATTAGGATTATTTATATCAATATTTTTTGCTAGAGTTTTTGATATTGCTTCTATTTTATGAGTAATTTCGTTTTCAATTAATTTTTTGCTTTGTATAAAAATAAAAACAGAAGTAATGCTTAAAACTATAAAAGAAATTAAAAAAAATGTTAAAGTAATTTTTGTAAATAATCTCATTTAAAATTCCTAATAGTTTTTTGGATACATTATATTAAAATCATTTAAGGAATTTGAAATTATGCAAAAAGATTTGCTTCAGCTAGTTTTAGAACAAAAAGAAAAGAGATTTAATGCAAGACTTGAATACGAAAATATTTATAAAACTCCTGTAATTTGCTTTAGTCTAAATCTTCCTTATATGTATAAAATAGCTAATATTAGTGAAGTTAAAGAATTGTTTTTATTCGGAATTAACGAAGCGCTTAGTTTAGGAAATATCATAAATTATAGTGTTAATTTAGATGAATTATTTTGCTTATTTGCGATTGATGATGAAGCTTTAAATATAAAAAAACTTACTATATCTTTAGAAAATAAATATAATTTTTCAAGATTATTTGATTTTGATGTGTATTTTAATAACGAGACAATTAAGTTAAGAAATGCAGGTAGGAAGTGCTTTTTATGTGATGAATTAGCCATAGTTTGTCAAAGAAATAACACTCATACAAAATCTAGCATATATAAAAAACTTGATGAATTATTTGATGATTTTTATGTGCATATTTGCATAAATAAAAGTATTAAAAATAATTTTAGCAAAGCTGCTTTAAAGGCATTATTGTATGAAGTTAGCTTATCTCCTAAAATCGGCTTGGTTGATAGATTTAGTTCAAATTCTCATAATGATATGAACTTTTATACTTTTTTAGATAGCGTAAGTGAATTAAGAGAATATTTTGATAGCTTTTATACTTTAGCAAAATTATCAAAAAGAAATGATTTTATTAGGCTTAAAAAAATAGGTCAAATAGCAGAAAAATCTATGTTTAATGCCACAAATAATATAAATACTCATAAAGGTGCTTTATTTTTGTTTGCGATTATGATTTTTGCTTGTAGCAAAAGTGAAGATGAATTATCGCTTGAAAATATCTCAAAAATTACAAAAGATCTATGCGTAAATCTATGTCAAAATGAGTTAAACAACAATCTTAATTCAATCGGTGGGATTTGCTTTCAAAGATTTGGGATTAAGGGGATAAGAGATGAGGTTGAGAAAGGATTTATAAATACTTTTAAGGCTTTTAAATTCTATCAAGCTTTTGAGATTAAAAATGATATAAGTTTGTTAAAGACTTTATTTTATATCGTATATTTAATAGATGATACGAGTTTAATAAAAAGATTAAATTATAATTATGATAATTATTTACAAGTAAAAAATACTTGCTTAAAACTTAGTAAATATGATGATAGTAAAATAATAAAAATTATTAATAAATTAAACAATTTATACTCAAGTAAAAACATTAGTTTTGGTGGAAGTGCTGATGTTTTATCATTAATAATATTTTTAAATTTTATAAAAATAAAATAATTTTTTAATAATTACTTAAAAATTATATAAGATTAAAATTTTTTATAAAAAAAGTAAAAAATCTATGGAAATATTAAGTTTAATTAATTAAAGTAATACCTTTAATTTATTTTTAAACTTAAGGAACAATGATGAAAAAAACATTAATCACATCTATTATTGCGGCTAGTTGCTTGCACGCAGCTGAATATAATATATTCATAGCCAGCTTTAAAAAAGACGATTATGCTACATTAAACAAAATAAAATCAAATATTGAAAAAGTTGTTAATAGTAGCAAATACGCTAATGAATTGGTGGTAAAAGCAAGAGCTAGTGACCCACAAAGTGCAAATAATAGCACATATCACACCGTAGTTGTTGAAACTGCTGATATGTCTAAATCAAAAGTAACAGAGATTAGAAACTATCTTCGCTCAAATTCTATCTATAAAGACGCTTATTTTACGACTAGAAAACCAAATGAACCTAAATTTGCTAAGGTTGATAGCGAAGTAGATACTAATTTAAACAATGACGAATTAACTAGCGAACCAGCTGTTGTAGATAATAATTCATCTGTTTCAAGTATGTTAGATAGTTTAGATGAAAAAAATGATAATGGTTTAAATATTCCTGCATTTAACAATGTTGAAGACGCTAATTCAATTACTTTAAATAAAATGATTGCTAGTGTTCTTGATACAAACCCAAGTGTAAATACTTATAAACAAGAATATTTAAAATCTTTAAAAGACTTAGATATAGCAAGTGCTGAATATTATCCAATGTTAAATGTATATGCAAATGGTGGATATGTTAATAAAAAGCATAAAGTTAATGTAAATCCTGAACAAAAAGGAACAGGCACAACTCACGATGCTTCAATAGTTTTAACAGAAAACTTATTTAATGGTGGAAAAGATATGAATGGCAAGGCTCAACAAAGCCACATTACAAATTCTACAGCTTATAAAGTAATTCAAAATTCAAATGAAATCGTATATGATAGCACTAAAGCATATTTAGATATGATAAAAACTAAACTATTACTTGAAATAGCACAAAAAAATGTAAAAGCTCACGAAGATATTTATGCTCTAATCAAAGATAGAACAAGTTCAGGTTTTGCAAGAGCTAGTGAAGAAAGACAAGCAGGAAGCCGTTTAGCACTTGCTAAAAATAACTTATTATCAGCAGAAAACGATTTTAAAGATGCTGAATCAAGATTTACAAGATTATTTGGTAAAAATGTAGATATTAATTCTCTTGTAATGCCAGAATTTACTTATGCAATTCCTAGTTCAGTTGAAGGCTTAAATGAAATTAGTAAAAAATGTAATCCAAGTGTGAGAATTCAAGCTGAAAATATCAATGTGCTTGAATATGAAACAAAGGTTAAAAAAGGAAATTATTTACCTAAATTAGACTTAGAATTAAGTGCAAACTATGCAAAAGATAAAATCTTTAGAGATTTACAAGCAGATACTAAAGATACTTCAGCAGGTGCTTATTTAAGATTTTCATACAACCTATTTAATAAAGGTCAAGATAAGCTAAATGTTGAAAAAAGTAAAATCGGAGCATTAGCAAGTCAAATGGATTATAATGCTACTTTAAGAGAATTAGAAGAAAGCAATTCATACGCATTTAATTCATATAAAATTAGTAATGATAAATTAAATTATTTAAATGATTATGTTGAATATGCTAAATCTACACTTTTAACTTATGAAGATGAATTTAAAATTGGTAAAAGAGATTTAATCAATGTATTAGATGCTCAAAGCGAATATTTTTCAGCTGCTAAAGAATTAATTAATACAAAGAGCAATATTTTATTAACCCAATACAAAATGCTTGATAATATGGGTGTAATTTCTGAAGGTTTTGTTAATGGTTATGCAAAACAATACATTAATAAAGCTTGCTCAATCTCTGATATTAAGTAATTGATGTATAGTAGAATTTTTAAAAGAGTGATTTTATTCACTCTTTTTATCGGTATTAGTTTATCTAGTTCTTCATTCATTAAACCACAAACTTATGTTAGAATGGAGAAGACTTACGGACAAGTTAGTGTTAAAAGACTTGAAAAACTAGATAAGTTAATGCAAGATATACAAAATACAAATGATGCAAATAAATTAGTAAAAGTTAATGAATTTTTTAATGACCCAAGTATTATAAAATGGCAAGATGATATGATAACTTGGGGTAAGACTGATTATTGGGCTAATAGATTTGAATCGCTTGGAAAGGGTTTTGGAGATTGCGAAGATTTCGTAATCGCAAAATATCTTACTTTACTTGATTTAGGAGTTAGTGAAGAAAAATTATTTTTTACATACGTATATGCTAATTTAAATGGCAAATGGATTTCTCATATGGTTTTAGCATATTATGAAAAACCTAACGATATTCCTTTTATTTTAGATAGTAATACAAATTCAATTAAAAGAGCAAATAAAAGAGTTGATTTAAAGCCTGTGTTATCGTTTAATGCTAAAGACTTATTTTTAGCACAACAAGCATCAAGCGGTAAATTATCGGCAAAATCTTCAAAATATACAAAAGATTGGTCTAGTTATTTAGAGAATTTAAAAAAGGGTGATTTATGACTTTATTTAAGCAAATTTTATTAGGTGCTATAGTTTTTATATTAATTATAATAGCTATTGTTGGTGTTAAAAACTATCAAACTACAAATGATTTTATAAACGAGCAATTAAGTGCAAATGCAAAGCATACAGCAACTTCGCTAGGATTATCAATTGCTACTTTAGATAATGTTGATAAAGATAGTGTTGAGCTTATGATTAATGCTATTTTTGATAGTGGATATTATCAAGAAATTAAATTCACTGACGCAAATGATGAGATAGTTTATGATAAAAGTAAAGAAAAAGTATTTTATGGAGTTAGTGATTTATTTGTAAAACTTGTAAATATTAGCACTCCTGTTGAGAGTTTTGAGATTAGACAATGGAATAAAATAGGCACTATTTATGTGCAAATTAGCCCTGCATTTGCTTACGAGCAACTTTATACAACCCTTAAAGAATTGTTTATTAATTTAGTGATTATTTTTATAGTTTCTATGATTTTAATTTATTTTTCACTAAAAGCGATTTTAGCACCACTAAATAAGGTTAGAAAACAAGCAGAAGCTATACTTGAACACGAGTTTATAATACAAAATAAACTACCATTTACCCAAGAAGTTAGAAAAATGGTAATGGCAATGAACTCAATGGTAGGTAAGGTTAAAGATATATTTGATAAAGAGAGTGAAACGCTAGATAAATATAATGATTTGCTTTATAAAGATGAAAGAACTAAGCTATTTAATAGAAGATATTTTATAAATAAATTTGAATCAATTAAAAGTAGGGAAGAATATTCAAATGGATATTGCTTTTTATTAAGCATTAAAGAAACTTATAATCTAAAAAAGATTTTAGGTTTTAATAAATCTATGGAATTTTTAGGAAGATTATCAGATATTTTAAGAGATAATGATAAGGTTTTTGATAGCGAATGTGTGTTTTCAATTAATGAAAATGATTTTGCTGTTTTAGGTGAGAATTCTTTAGGTTTTGAAGAAAACTGCGTAAATTATCTAAATAAAATAAAAGATTTATTTAAAGAATTTGGACTTGATGATAGTGAGTTTTTAATAAGCAGTTCTTTAAGTTCTTATGAAGGAAAAAAGCTAAATGAAATTCTTGCTGAATTAGACTTATTGTTAATTAAAAATAAGACTAATTATTCTTTAAACAAATCAAATAATTCTGATAATATTATCTTAGGTAAAGAGCAATTTAGAACATTTATTTATAACGCTATGAATAATAATGATTTTTGTTTTGCTAGCCAAGAAGTTTTAGGTACTGATAATAATGTATATCATAAAGAATTGTATTTGAGATTAAAATATAAAAATGAATTAAAAAATGCTTCTTATTTTATGCCTATTGTAAATGAGCTTAATTTATCAAAAGAATTAGATATTTATGTATTAAGCAAAGCTTTAAGTGAAGAATTTAAATCAGGAATTTCTGTAAATATTTCAAATGATTTAATAAAAGCAGAAAATTATCAAAAATTAGAAAAAATATTCAAAACTAGAAAAAATGAAAAAGTTTATTTAGAACTTGCTATGAGTAAGGAATTAAATATTAGAAATCTTATTGAGTTTTCAAGATTTGCTAAGACTTATGATATAGCTTTAGGGCTTGATCATTTTACTTTAAACAAAGAAAACTTAAGTATTTTAAATGAATTGAATATTTCTTATATTAAAGTTCAGGCAAGAACATTGCTTGATTTATTAGAAGATGTTAATGCTAGCGGGGCTAAAAATGCTTTAGAAATTATCTTAAATTCAAAAGGAATAAAAATAATTGCAATAGGTATAGAAGATGAAGAAACTTACAACAAAATAAAAGAATTAAATATTAATTTAGTTCAAGGAAATTACACAAGTAAAGTTAAGGAAGAAATATGATAAATACAAAAACAGATGAATTGCTAGATTGTCTAGTTATTCTTACTAAGCTTTATAACAATCCTTATAGTGCCGAAGCACTTACGGCTGGGTTGCCTTATGATAAAAATTTAGGCGGTATAGAGCTATTTTCAAAAAATAATAAAAAATCTCTTTTTAGTAGAGCTGCAAAAAGAGCTGGTTTTGCTAGCACATTAGTGAAAAAAGATTTAAAAGATATTCCTAATTTAGTATTGCCTTGTATTTTAATGCTAAAAGACCAAAAAGCATGTATTTTACAAAGTTTTCAAGATAATGATAAATTAAGTATTATTTTTCCAGGATTTGATGGTGCAGCTACATTGGTTAGCAAAGCAGAAATTGAAGAAGAATATTTAGGCTATGCTTTTTATTTAAAAAGAGAATTTGTTATTAAAAATGAAATAAATAATCTTAAAAATAACCCTAATGAGCATTGGTTTTGGGATACGCTTAAAAAATCAAAATCAATTTATGTAGATGTTTTACTAGCTTCATTTATTATAAACTTATTTGTTTTAGCAGGTCCGCTTTTTACAATGAATGTTTATGATAGGGTTGTGCCTAATAATGCAATTGAGACTTTATGGGTTTTAGCTTTAGGAGTATTTGTTGTTTATACAATTGATATGATTATTAAATTAGTTAGAGCTTATTTTTTAGAAACAGCTTCAAAAAAGAGCGATATTATTATGAGCTCATTAATTTATGAAAGAGTGTTGGATATTAAATTAAGTTCTAGACCTGCTAGTGTTGGTTCTTTTGCGCAAAATCTAAAAGAATTTGATACGCTTAAAAGTTTTTTTGCAAATGCTAGTATTGCTGCTATTGTGGATTTGCCATTTTGTATAATATTTTTAGCAACAATTTATTTTCTAGCAGGGCATTTAGTAGTAGTTCCTGTTGTTGTTATGATACTTATTTTAATTTATACATTTAGTATTAGAAAACCTTTACAAACTTCAATAGAAAGCACATATCAAGCAAGTGCATTTAAAAATGGTGTTTTAATTGAGAGTTTAAATACACTTGAGACAATTAAGACTTTAGGTGCAGCATCTTCTTCTCAATGGATATACGAAGAAGCAACAGGAGAAATTGCTAATAAAAGTATAAAAAATAAATTATTATCTAGTTCTATTCCTATGGTTACAGGGTTTTTAGTTCAATTTAACACTATTGCTATTGTTGTATTAGGTGTTTATATGATTAAGGATATGGAGCTTAGTATGGGTGGTCTTGTTGCTAGTGTGATTTTAAGTTCTCGTGCAATATCTCCTATGGGTCAGGTAGCTTCTCTTATATCAAATTACGAGCAGACTAAAACAGCTTATAAGAGCCTTAATGATATTATGAATATGCCAGTAGAGCGTGAAAATGGCAAAAAATTCGTAAGAAGAAATAGTTTCTTAGGTGGTATTGAGTTTAAAAATGTTTCATTTGCTTATCCAGAAGCGAAAAAAGAATCTTTAAGTGATGTTAGCTTTAAGATTAATGCTGGAGAAAAAGTTGCAATTATTGGTAAAAATGGTAGTGGAAAAACAACTATAGAAAAATTAATTATGGGACTTTATGAGCCAAGTAAAGGCAGTATTCATGTAGATGGTATTGATATTGAGCAAATTGACCCCGTGGATTTAAGAGAGCATATTGGCTATGTTTCTCAAGATATTATGCTATTTAAAGGCACTTTAAGAGAAAATATAGTTTATAAAGCACCTTATGCAAGTGATGAAGAAATTATAAAAGCTGCAAATATTTCTTGCGTTAGTGAATTTGTAAATTCTCACCCACTTGGATTTGATATGCCTGTTTATGAGCGTGGAGAAGGTATAAGTGGGGGTCAAAGACAAGCTATTGCAATATCAAGAGCGTTTATAACAAATACACCTATTATGCTATTAGATGAGCCAACAAATCAAATAGATACTCAAACAGAAGCAAAAGTTATAAATAATTTAAAAGAAGCTTGCAAAGATAAAACATTAATAGTAATTACTCATAAACAATCACTTCTTAGTCTAGTTGATAGAATAATTGTAATTGATAATGCTAAGGTAGTTTTAGATGGAAGTAAAGAAGAAGTTTTAGCAAAGTTAGGAGCTAGTAAATGAAAAACTATACAAAAGATGATTTAGATTTTATGAATAGCTTATCACAAGCTGTATTATCAAAAAGCTCTCAAAAAACAAAAACTATGCTTTATATAATTATTACTTGTGTAATTGGTTTGATTGCTTGGATGAGTGTAGCAGAGATTGATGAGATTACAAGGGGGCAGGGCAAGGTAGTGCCTAGTGGTCAAAATCAAGTAGTTCAAAACCTAGAAGGTGGTATAGTTCAAGAATTATTAGTAAGAGAAGGCGATGTTGTAAAAAAAGGTCAAGTATTACTTAAGATTGATAATAAAAGTTTTGAGAGTTCTTTAGGCGAGAGTGAAGTAAAAATTAGTGAGCTTTTGGCTAAAAAAATTAGACTTTTTGCTCAAGCAAATAGTAAAGAATTTGATATTAGTATTTTAAGCGAAGATGAAGTAAATAAAATTTTCCCACAGACTTTAAAAAACGAACAAAGTTTATATGAGAGTAATATAGAGCAATTAAAAGAAAAAATTTCTCAAAAAGAAAGCGAAATAAAGGAACTAAAATCAAAAATCAACCATCTAAGCACGAGTTATAATTTAGTATCTAAACAAAATGATTTGACTTATAGTCTTTATAAAAAAGGTAGTGTAAGTGAAGTTGAATATTTACAAATTAGCAGACAATTAAATGATATTAGGGGAGAATTATCTCAAGCAAGATTATCGCTGCCTAAATTAGAAGCTACATTAAATGAAATAAGATTAGGTTTTATTAATGATTCTAAAAAAGAACTAAACGAAACAAATGCTGAAATTGCTAGAATTAATAAAAGCCAAATAGGTCTTGATGATAGGGTTGATAGAACCTTAGTAAAAAGCCCTGTAAATGGTATAGTTTCAAAGCTTAATGTTCATACGGTTTCAGGAGTAATCAAGCCAGGTGAAAATATAGCTGAAATAGTTCCACTTGATGATAGATTGATTGCTGAAGTTAAGGTTAAACCTGCTGATGTGGCATTTTTAAGAGAAGGTTTAAGAGCTATTATTAAGGTAAGTGCTTATGATTTTAGTATTTATGGCGGACTTGAAGGACAAGTTATGCAAATTAGTGCCGATACAGAAACCAATGATAAAGGAGAGAGTTTTTATTTAGTAAAAATCGTAACAGAAAAAAATCATCTAGGAACAGATGAGCACCCACTAAATATTAAGGTGGGTATGATAGTAAATGCTGATATTGTTACTGGTAAAAAGACTATATTAGATTATTTATTAAAACCAATATTTAAAACCAAACAAAATGCTTTAAGGGAAAGATAATGCAAATAATTATAAATGTAGAAGATAAAGAGCTAAGAACTTATTTAGAAGAAATATTGAATGATTTTAATGTATATTCAACAAATTATTTAGATGTAATAATAGCTAAATACAAAGATGCTAATGTTATAATTTGCGATAATATTGATAGTATAAAAGAATTATCAAAATATAATTTTAAATGCCTAGCTATATCAAAAAATCCAAATTTTATAGAATCTCAAGCGTTTTTAAATGGCAATGCTAAAGGGTATGCAAACGCAAGAATGCAAAAAATTCACTTTATAGATGCAATTAATTGTATTAGTAATGGTGGTATATGGTTATTGCCTGATATTATTAATAATATGATAAGCCTTATTAATCAAAGCTATAAACAAGATAATAATGATTTATATGAATTATTAACTGATAGAGAAAAAGTAGTTGCAAATTATATAAAAGATGGATTAAACAACGCACAAATTGCTAATATTTTGCAGCTTAGTGAAAGAACTATAAAGGCTATAACTTCAACTATTTATCAAAAAGTAGGGGTTAAGAATAGAATTCAATTCGTAATGGCTTTAAAAAATATTGATAAATAAATATAAAGTCCTATTTTAAATTCTTGTTTAAAATAGGATTAAAATTGTATTCTTTTAGTTAATATTTTTAATTAATAATTATTATTACTTAAGTTTTATTTAACTTTGTTTATTTATACTACGCCTTTTTAAATTATTACAAAAAAGGATTTAAATGAAACTATCACAAAAAATTTCCATATATCTTACCGCAGTTTTAATAATTGCATCAGTAATTTTAACTTCATACGAATTAAATAGAGTTAAAACTATTATTAATTCAAATTACAATGAATTAAATAGAAATGATATAACTTTAAAGAATTTGTATATAAATTCTTATATAGATGTAAAATTAAATAATATTAAAAAAATTGCTAAAAAATTTGAAGAAGCAAAAGATGTAAGCCCAAATTTTATTAAGCAAATAATAGAAGATGATAATAAGATTTTAGATTTTAAAGGTTTATTTGTAGGTTTAACAAATGGCGATGTTTATAAGGCTGAATCTGATTTAACTTTTAGATTAATCCCTAATTTTGATGGTAGAACTAGAGCTTGGTATAAAGAAGCTTTAGAATTAAAACAAGCAAATTTATCTTCAGTATATCAAGATGTTTCAAGTAAAAAATCAGCTACAACTATTTTTGCACCTGTAGTAATTGATAATAAAATAGTAGCTGTTGTTGGTGGTAATATTTTAATTGATGATTTTAGCGATGAGATTACTAGAGCAAATTCTTTAAAAAATTCTAGCACTATAATTTTAGATAAAAATGATGAGATTATTTCAAGTTCTAATAAAGATGACTTAGGTAATCCTGAATGGAAAAAAGAATTTGTAAGTAAATTACAAAATTATTATAAAAATGATAATAGTGGTAATTTTATATTTAATAAAAATGATAAAGAATATATAGCTTATTGTTTAGAAGATAAATTAACAGGATATGATGTTTGCTCAATTATGCCAAAGGCAAATATTGATGATACTATTCACAATAGTATGATGAATTCGATTTATGAGTTTATAATATTTATTATTGTAGTTATAGGAATTTTATACTATTTAATCAAAAAATCTTTAAATCCTATGATTGCTATGCAAAATGGTTTAACTGAATTTTTTGAATTTTTAAATTATGAAAAAAATGATGCTAACAAAATCGCAATCAC